>JACMKW010000103.1 GCA_014379885.1 Rhizobacter sp. | reverse complement strand
GTGGCGCCGCTGGTCTTGTCGCCCTGAGCGCGGTTGCCGGCGAGAAAGCCACGTGCCAGCGGGCTCCAGGGGATCACGCCCACCCCCAGGTCACGGCACAGCGGCAGCATTTCGCGCTCTTCTTCGCGGTAGGCCAGGTTGTAGTGGTTTTGCATGCTGACGAAACACGTCCAGCCCTTGTCGCGTGCAATCTGTTGCGCCTTGGCGAACTGCCAGGCCCACATCGAGCTCGCGCCGATGTAGCGCGCCTTGCCGGCCTTCACCACGTCGTGCAGCGCTTCCATGGTTTCTTCGATCGGTGTGCGCGCGTCCCAGCGGTGGATCTGGTACAGGTCGATGTAGTCGGTGTTCAGGCGCTTCAGGCTTGCGTCCACCGCATGAAAGATGCGCTTGCGGCTGAGGCCCTGGGTGTTGGGCGGCACCTGCACGCCGGGCTTGGTGCGCGCCTCGGTCATGCTGACCGGGAAGAAGACCTTGGTGGCGATGACCACCTCGTCCCGCTTGCAGAACTCGGCGAGAAACTTGCCAGTGAGCACCTCGCTCTCGCCGCCCGAATAGGTGTCGGCGGTGTCGAAGAAGTTGATGCCCAGTTCGACGGCACGCTTGACGAGGGGCTTGCTGGCCGCTTCATCCAGAATCCACGGCCGCCAGGCGGATGTGCCGTAGGTCATCATGCCCAGGCACAGGCGAGAGACGTTGAGACCGGTCGATCCGAGGCGTGTGTATTTCATGAGGCTGCTCCTTGTGGGAGCAGCAGCCTAACGCAGGATTTCCGTTTCGTTCGCGCTGACCCTGATACAAAGCTCAGGACAGGACCTGTCGAAGGGTGCGCACCGAGACACGGTCGATCCCGTTCGCGCTGATCCCGTCGAAGTGCCTGCACCGCTGTCGATCCCGTTCGCACTGAGCCTGTCGAAGTGCCTGCACCGAGATGCGCTGCGGCTTCGATAGGCTCAGCCCGAACGGAGTTTGGTATCGAGAAAGACCACTCAGGTCAACCTGAACTTCGCCACTTTCGGAAACGGCCTTGGCCGCTGCGCTGAGGCTGGCAAATTGAGGGGCAGTTCCAAGGCCGGCACCCAGCCGCGCCTCGGTGGCGGCGAGCACCTTGAGCTGGGCTTCTACCTTGCCCCGCAATTCAGCAGCTGCGGGCGTACCGACCGAGGTACGGTGCTGCACCGCGAGCTTCAGCGTGGGCATCAGGTCGCGGGCGTATTCGATGCCCAGGCGTTCCTTGGCCGAAAACTCGATGGAGGCAGCCTTGTCGTTGTAGAAGCTCAAACCGAGCGCCAGCACCGGCACCAGGAACATGACCGACACCATAACCGCCTTGGCCTTGAAGTGCATGCGGCGAAACAATTTCACGCCGGGCGCCCATGCACCGTGATAGGTGAAAAACCCGCTCAAGGGCATGTCGCCCGAAGCTGATTGTTTTTTGCCATGGGATGCGTCCATCGCCTGCTTCCAAAGTTGTGCCAAGCCGCCGAAACGGCCTTGCTCGACATTTTTTCGGCCGGCTGGGGGGCAACTTGAGCACGCAGCGGTGCTGCCGTGCCTCACTTGCCAAGGTCTGGGCCTCAGTCTGGAAACAATTCAGCCGATGTGGCCAGGGATGGCAGGGGTGGCCACTTGCACGTCGCCACACTGCGCGCGGTTGCGCAGCGCGTGGTCCATCAGCACCAGAGCGAGCAGCGCTTCGGCAATGGGTGTGGCGCGGATGACCACGCAAGGGTCGTGGCGGCCGAAGGTTTCCACCATGGCGGGCTGGCCTTGCAAATCGATTGATTGGCGCGGGCTGCGAATCGAACTGGTGGGCTTGACGGCGATCGACACCGTGATGTCTTGCCCTGTGGAGATGCCACCCAGCACACCGCCCGCATTGTTGTTGCGAAAACCCTGCGGCGTGAGCTCGTCGCCGTGCGTGGTGCCGCGCTGTGTGACGCTCGCAAAGCCGGCGCCGATCTCCACGCCCTTGACGGCATTGATGCCCATCATGGCGTAGGCGATGTCGGCATCGAGCTTGTCGTACAGCGGCTCGCCGAGGCCCACGGGCACCTTGTGCGCTGCAACCGACAGGCGCGCGCCGCAGCTGTCGCCGTCTTTGCGCAGCTCGTCCATGTAGGCTTCGAGGCGGGCGATGTCGGTCACGTTGGGCGCAAAGAACGGGTTGTTCGGGACGTGCTCAAGCGACTCGAACGGGATGGCGATGTCACCGATCTGCGTCATGTAACCCGAGAAGGTGGTGCCGTACTGCTGCTTCAACCATTTACGCGCCACAGCGCCTGCGGCCACCGAAGGCGCAGTCAGCCGCGCCGATGCGCGCCCACCGCCGCGCGGGTCGCGCAGGCCGTATTTGTGCAGATAGGCGTAATCGGCGTGGCCGGGGCGGAAGGTCTGCAGGATGTTGCCGTAGTCCTTGCTGCGCTGGTCGGTGTTGCGAATCAGCAGGCAGATCGGCGTGCCGGTGGTCTTGCCTTCGAACACGCCGGAAAGGATTTCGACCGCATCGGGCTCGTTGCGCTGCGTCACGTGGCGCGAGGTGCCGGGGCGGCGGCGGTCAAGTTCGGGCTGGATGTCGGCTTCAGACAACTCCATGCCAGGTGGGCAGCCGTCGATCACGCAACCGATGGCAGGGCCGTGGGATTCACCGAAGTTGGTGACGCAGAACAGAGTGCCGAGGGTGCTGCCGGACATGCTGGGCGCGGCAAGACCGCGAGTGGGAAAGCGAAGCTATCGATTCTACGAGGGCCGCTCACCCCTCGTTTGCCCCATAAACGCCGAGCGGGCGTGGCTTGCATCCCGGCGGTAAGCCAACTTGCCAACGAGCCCGTCAAAATCGGCCCTCATGACAAACACCAACCTGCCCCCTTTGAGAGCGTTGATGCGCGGGCTGGATTGGCCCAGCGTCGGGCTCGCCTTTGCTGTCGCCATGGCCGTGGCTGCCCTGTGGTGCGTGCCGGCCATGTCTCTCGCCGCGTTTGGCCACTTCCTGATGGTCAGTGGGGTGTTCGCCGCCGCCTTGTTGCTGGCGCTGACGATCGCTGGCAACTGTCAGCGCGGCACGCTGTCACAGGTGTTGATGACCCTGGCCGCCGTGGCTGGCGCCTGCATCGTCGGCATCGTTGCCATCTCCGCCCTGCAGGGCATGGACTTGTTGCGCGAACTCACGCATTCAGCAGGCCGCAAAGGCGTGGCCTCGACCCTGGCCATCGGGCTCGCCACCGGCGTGGCCATGATCATCGTGATGGCGCTGCGCGAGCGCTTTCTGCGGGGCGACAAACCTTAGCGTTCTCATCGCCCAGGGCGGGCGCGGGAAACGAGTTCAGTTGGGCGTGGAGGTTTGCTCGTCGCGCGGCTGCTCTTCGACCGGCCAGTCGCGGATGTAGGCCTTGAGCATGCGGTTCTCGAAGTCTTGGCTGTCAACCACGGCCTTCGCCACGTCGTAGAACGAGATCACGCCCATCAACGTGCGCTGTGTCATCACGGGCATGTAGCGCGCATGGCGCTCCAGCATCATGCGGCGCACTTCGTCGATCTCGGTTTCGGGGGTGCAGGTGAGCGGGTGATCGTCCATCACGCTGCGCACAGTGGTGTTGCCGACCGAGCCGCTGTTTTTCACGATGGCCTGGATGACTTCGCGGAAAGTCAGCATGCCCACCAGCTCGCCGTGGTCCATCACCACCAGCGAGCCGATGTCTCGCTCGGCCATGGCATCGACTGCTTCGCCGAGGGCCTGTTCGGGGGATGCGGTGAACAGCGTGCCGCCTTTGACACGCAGAATGTCTGCGACTTTCATGGGTGATCTCCCGTGGCAGGTGACGGGTCAATATAGCCCACAATGCCCGCGAGTCATAGACGCATTTCCGCCGGAGAGACGTGATGCCTGGCTATTCAGACCCCGGTTTCGACACCCTCTCGCTGCACGCTGGCGCGGGCCCCGACCCGACCACCGGCGCGCGTGCCGTGCCCATTTATCTGAGCACCAGTTTTGTCTTCGAGAGCAGCGACCATGCTGCAGCGTTGTTCAACATGGAGCGCTCGGGGCATGTGTACAGCCGCATCTCCAACCCCACCACCGCCGTGCTCGAAGAACGTGTGGCAGCGCTCGAAGGCGGCGTGGGCGCCATCGCCACGAGCAGCGGCCAGGCCGCGCTGCACCTGGCCATCGCCACACTGGCGGGTGCGGGCTCGCACATCGTCTCCAGCAGCGCGCTGTATGGCGGCTCGCACAACCTCTTGCACTACACACTGGCGCGCTTCGGCATCAGCACCACCTTCGTCAAGCCTGGCGATATCGACGGCTGGCGCGCCGCCATCCGGCCCGAGACGAAGCTGCTGTTTGGTGAAACGCTCGGCAACCCCGGGCTGGACGTGCTAGACATCCCCACGATCAGCACTCTCGCGCACGAGCATGGCCTGCCGCTGCTGGTCGACTCCACCCTCACTTCGCCTTACCTCATCAAACCCTTCGACCATGGGGCCGACCTGGTCTACCACTCGGCCACCAAGTTCCTGAGTGGGCACGGCACCGTGGTCGGTGGCGTGTTGGTCGACAGCGGCCAGTTCGACTGGAACTCGTCTTCTCGATTCCCCGAACTGAACCAACCCTATGCAGGCTTTCACAACATGGTGTTCAGCGAAGAGAGCACGGTCGGTGCCTTCTTGCTGCGCGCGCGCCGCGAGGGGCTGCGCGACTTCGGCGCCTGCATGAGCCCGCACACGGCGTGGTTGATTCTGCAAGGCATTGAAACGCTGTCGCTGCGCATGGAGCGGCATGTGAGCAATGCGCGCAAGGTGGTGGCGCACCTGGTCTCGCACGCGATGGTCGAGAGCGTGGGCTACCCCGAACTGCCCGGCCACCCGAGCCACGCGCTCGCCGCCAAGCTGCTGCCTCGCGGCTGTGGCTCGGTCTTCAGCTTCAACCTCAAGGGCAACCGCACGCAGGGCAAAGCATTCATCGAGGCGTTGAAGGTGTTCTCGCACTTGGCGAATGTGGGTGACTGCCGCTCGTTGGTGATTCACCCCGCATCGACCACGCATTTCCGCATGGACGACGCGGCGCTCGCGCAAGCCGGCATCACACAAGGCACGATCAGGCTGTCGATCGGCCTGGAAGATGCCGACGATCTGATCGACGACCTGTCGCGCGCGCTGAAAGCCGCGCTGAAGGCTGTGTGATGGAGTTGAACGTCAACGGCCGCGAGGCCTATGCCTACACCGGTGGCAAGGCTTTCGATGCGTCACTGCCGGTGGTGGTGTTCATCCACGGCGCCATGCACGACCACAGCGTGTGGGGCCTGCAAACACGCGCTCTGGCCCACCATGGCCATGCGGTGCTCGCGGTCGATCTGCCCGGCCATGGCCGCAGCGCTGGCCCGGCTCTCGCCAGCGTGGAGGCCGCGGCGCGCTGGGTGATCGACCTGTTGGCGGCAGCCGGAGTGCGGTGCGCCGCTCTCATCGGCCACAGCATGGGCTCGCTGATCGCATTGGAGGCCGCAGCCCAACTGGGCGAGCGCGCTACGCAATTGGTGATGGTGGGCAGCACTTTCCCGATGAAGGTGTCGCCCACCTTGCTCGCCACCGCGATCAACGAGCCGCTCAAGGCCATCGACATGGTGAACGCGTTCTCGCATTCCACGCTCGCCGCCAAGCCCTCGGCGCCTGCGCCAGGGTTCTGGCTGCACGGGGGCAACCGAGCGCTGATGCGGCGGATGCAGTCGGCCTACGCAGCTGCGGGCCACGGCAACCTGTTCCACCACGACTTTCTGGTGTGCGATGCGTATGCGGGCGGCCTGGAAGCCGCGGCAAGGCTGCTCTGCCCGACACGATTGATCCTTGGCCGCGATGACCAGATGACACCGCTCAAGAGCAGCGCCGCACTGGCGACGGCATTGCGGGCTGATTGCGTCACCCTGCCATCCGGTCACGCCCTGATGAGCGAGGCACCAGACGGGGTGTTGGAAGGCATCCGCTCATTTCTTGAGCGAAGTCCGCTCTGAGCTCACTCCACGCTGGCGTTGCCGTCTTGCAATGAAGCGGTCGTGTCCATGAAGTACATGACGGTGTCACGAACATCACCGTCGGCAGGCCTGAACAGCGCCGCTGATCCGTTGTTGAATTGATCGGCCAGTTTGTCGAGAAAGGTGGCCGGCGAGTCCGGCCCACTGCGGGCAATGTCGACGCGGCAAAAATGGGTCGCACAGGCAATGGTCTTGATGCTCGCACTGGGGTCAGCGGCCGACACGTCGGCATGCAGGTTTCGCTCGGCTGCCCAGGCAGGCAGCACGGACGCCAGCCGCACCTGAACATCGAGCTCGACCAGCGCACTCGCGTGGGGAACGGGGGCTTCAGCTTGCGCTTCTGGAGCCACCAACACCGGCTCGATTGCCTTCGGCTCTTGGCCTGCCGCAATAGCTGCCGTGCGTGGCTTGGTATGCGCCAACCTGATGGACGAGGGATCACTCACGACCGATGCCGTCTTCGCGCCGGTCAACCACCAGCAACTCACGCTGAGTGTCACAGCCGCCACGAGGATCGATGCGTATTTCAGCTCCACGCGTTCACCTTTCCAGACAGAAGTCGCCAGCGTAACGACATGCCGCGCCACGCGGGGCTGGAAACTCGGCGTTTCGACATAGGGGTTATCGATTGACAGCTAGGTGCAACCCGTAGCGACACCCTCCGACGCGTGGGCCATTTGCCAACTGCGTTACACGCCCGCCGGGCAATCCCTGATGGGAGCCACGCCCGACGGGGTGTTGAATGAACTACGCTCATTTTTGCCCGGAGCAGCCTGTGAACACCAGCGCCGTAGACCCCAAATCCCTCAAGACTTTTGCCGAGTTCTACCCCTTCTACTTGAGCGAACACAGCAATCGCACCTGCCGACGGCTGCACTTCGTGGGCTCGACTCTTGCGTTGCTCTGCCTGTTGACGGCTGTGATGCGGGGGCAGCCCATTTTTGTGCTGTTCGGCCTGCTGTGCGGCTACGGTTTTGCCTGGCTCGGCCACTTCGGGTTCGAGAAGAACAAGCCCGCGTCATTCAAACGACCGCTGTTCAGTTTCATGGGAGATTGGGTCATGTACAAGGACATCTGGGTCGGCAAGATTCGGCTCTGAACCTGCCCTTGGCAAACGATGAACGCCGCGCTTTCATCACCCCAGCAACGTCTGGCTCACATCGAGCGGCTGGTCGACGCCATTGACCTGCCCATGGCCCGCTGGGACAGGCACAACCGCCTGGTGTTCTGCAACACACCCTACCTTGCTTGGACAGGCCGCCAGCGCGACGAACTGCTCGGCTGCACGCTGCAAGAGCTGTTCGGCAGCGCCGCCTGGCAGGTGGCCGAACCTGCTTTCACGCAGGCGTTCGAAGGCCGCACCGTCAACTACGAACGCCGGCTCACGCACAACGGCCAGCCGGGGCGCTGGGCGCGCATCCAGGTGTTCCCCGACACCGATGCGCAAGGGGCGGTGGAGGGTGTGTTCACCATCGCGTTCGACATCCATCAAGACGTGCTGGAACGCGAAGCACTTGCCGCAGCCCGCCAGCGCTTGAGCCATTTCACGGAAAACATCCCCTACCCGCTGACCTACGTCGACCGCCACTTCGTGCTGCAGTTCGTCAACAAGGCCTACATCGAGGCCACCGGTCAGCCGCCCTCGGCAATGCTGGGCCGCCCCATCGGCGACGTGCGTGGTGCCAAGCGCTGGGAAGAGCACAAGGTCTATTTCGAGCGCGCGCTCGAAGGCAAGACGGTGCAGTACACGCGCATCGTCAACCTCGCCACACAAGGACCGCGCTGGGTGCGCACGAGCTACGTGCCCGACTTCGACGCCGACGGCACGGTGGTGGGCCTCTACACCGTGACGGTCGATGTGCACGAGCTCACACTGAGCCAGGAAAACTTGAAGCGCAGCGTCGAACGCGATCCCCTGACCGATGTGTTGAGCCGGCGCACGATGATGGATCGCCTGGAAGCCGCGGTCGCCACCGCCGACCAGGTGCCCGTGGCGCTGTTCTTCGTCGATCTCGACGGCTTCAAGGCCGTGAACGACCGCCTGGGCCACCGCGCGGGCGACGCGCTGCTGGTGGGCGTGGCCCAGGCCCTTCAGAGTGCAGTGCGGGCCGAAGACTCGGTCGCTCGCTTTGGTGGCGACGAGTTCCTGGTGCTGGCCGTCGTGCGCGACGAATCGGGTGCCCATGCCCTCGCCTTGCACATGCTCGACGCGGTGCGCGGCGTGACGGCGCAACCGGTGAGCGCAAGCATCGGCTACGCGCTGGCACCCACTGATGCGCAACAACCGCTCAAGCTGCTGCAGATGGCCGACGAAGCCATGTACGAAGCCAAACGACAGGGCAAGAACCGGGTGGCGCACGGTGGCGCGGCATTCGCTCCTGAAGCGACTGCTAGGGCCTGTTCGAACTAAATGGGAGCTCGCGTGACTCAGGAAGAGGCCGCCATCGAGGCGCAAAGCACAGCTGTAGCACTTGCTACAGCGAGCATTTGCAACGATGAGGGCGGCCTTTTCCTGAGATCACCCGAAGGGCCCGCGAGTGCCCATTTAGTGTGAACAGCCCCTAGTTCTTGATCAAGTCCTGCAGCGTCATCTCGGCGAACCCCGCTTGCTGCCAAAAGCCATGCAGCGAGGGCGCGGGGTCGAGCAAGACCCGGGCGAGCAGCGGCTGCGCCGGTGTGGCTTCAGGGGCACACAGCAGCACGTAACGCGCGCCACCTTCTTCGTCGAGCCGGCCCACCCAGTCGATGGCGACCAAGGTGTCGAGCAGCGGCTCGATCTGCAACGGGTCGGTGCGCATGGTCTCTGACAACTGCTCCGCACTCAGGCCGTGCGTGCTCAACGTGCGGGCCTGCGCCAGCTCGCGCAGCATGCCGACCACCAACTGAAAGCGGTAGCCTGGTACGTTGGGCCGGCGCACCACGCGCATCTGCAGGCTGGGTGCATAGGCCGCCATCACGGCGCCCAGCAACACGATCACCCAGCCAAGATAGATCCAGATCAGCAGAATCGGCACCGTGGCGAATGCACCATACACATTGGTGTAGGTAGGCACGCTGCTGAGATACCAGCCCAGCCCGCGCTTGGCCAACTCGAAGCCCGCCGACACGAACACCCCGCCCGCCAGCGCGTGGCGCCACTGCACATTGGTGTTGGGCACGTAGTGAAACAAGCCCGCCATCGCAGCTGACAGCAACAGGAACTGCAACGTGCTGAGCAAAAAGCTCACGCCGCCAGGCAAGTCGGTCACAAAACCCTTGCTGGCAGAAATGGCGTAAGACGTGAAGGTGAGGCTCACCCCCAGCAGCAGGGGGCCCAGCGTGACGGCGGCCCAATACACAAGCACTCGCTGTGCGATGGGCCGAGGCTTGGGTACACGCCAGATGTTGTTGAGCGTGCGGTCGATGGTGAGCATCAGCGCCACAGCGGTGAACACCAAGATCACCAGACCGACGCTGCCCAGGCGGTTGGCCTTGCTCGCGAACTGCGTGAGCGCACCCAGCACCGGGCGCGCGATGGTGTCGGGCACCAGGGCTTGCAGAAAGTACTTTTGCAAGGCGTCCTGGAACTTGTAGAACATGGGGAAGGCGGTGAACAAGGCCAGCATCACCGTGACCAGTGGCACCAGAGAGATCAGCGTGGTGAAGGTGAGGCTGCCGGCCGTGAGGCCCAGGCGGTCTTCGCGAAAACGCTGCCGCAGGGTGCGCAACGTGTCGAGCCAGGGCCAGTGCTGCAGCGTGCCCAGCAGCTCGGTCAGGCGCGCCCTCCAACCGAGCTTGAACGGGGACGGGAAATTCATTTGCGGCATCATAGCCCGCGATGACTTCCTCCTCTCCCCCTGCTCTTCCCTCCTTCGTGAGCCGCACACGTGCGCTCGCCGTGGCCAGCCTGCTGGGCTTGATCGTGCTGTGCCTCGCGTGGGAACTGTGGCTTGCGCCCTTGCGCCCAGGCGGATCGTGGCTGGCGCTGAAGGCACTGCCACTCACTTTGCCGCTGGCCGGCCTGCTGAAAAACCGCATGTACACCTACCGCTGGGTCAGCCTGATGGTGTGGCTGTACTTCACCGAAGGCGTGGTGCGCGCCACCAGCGATCGTGGGCCGGGCGTGCCGTATGCGATCGCTGAAGTGGTGCTGTGCCTGGCCTTGTTCGTTGCCTGTGCATTGCATGTGCGCTGGCGGCTGAAGCACTCTGCCCCTGCCTCTGCCCCTGCGCCATGAGCAGCTTGCTGACAGCATTGCGCACGGCCGTTGGCGCCGCCAACGTGCTGGTCGAGGGCGATCTGTCAGCCTATGAACAAGACTGGCGCCGCCGCTACAAGGGCCGCGCCTTGGCAGTGGTGCGGCCGGGGAACACCACCGAAGTGGCTGCCGTGGTGAAGCTGTGCGCGCGCCACGGCGCCGGCTTGGTCCCGCAAGGCGGGAACACCGGCCTGGTGCTGGGCTCGGTGCCTGACGACAGCGGAACGCAGGTGCTGCTGAGCTTGTTGCGCATGAACCGCGTGCGCGCGCTCGACAGCGCCAACCTCACGCTGACCGTGGAAGCCGGCTGCGTGCTGCAGACCGTGCAGGAAGCAGCCGCGGCGCAGGGCTTTCTGTTCCCTCTGAGCCTGGCCGCTGAAGGCAGCTGCAGCATCGGCGGCAACCTGGCCACGAACGCTGGCGGCACGCAGGTGTTGCGCTACGGCAATGCACGTGAGCTGTGCCTGGGCTTGGAGGTCGTCACCGCGCAAGGTGAGGTGTGGGACGGCCTGACCGGCCTGCGCAAGGACAACACAGGCTACGACCTGCGCGATCTCTTCATCGGCAGCGAAGGCACCTTGGGTGTGATCACCGCTGCCACGCTCAAGCTCTACCCGCAGCCCGCGGCACGCATGACGGCACTGGCTGCCCTGCCGTCGCTAGACGCCGCGGTGTCGCTTCTGCAACTCGCGCAGGCCCGCCTGGGCTCGGGCCTCACCGGCTTCGAGGTGATGAACCGTTTTTCGCTGTCGCTGGTGCGCAAGCACTTTCCGCAGCTGCGCCAGCCGCTGCCTGCGGCCGACTGGACGGTGCTGCTGGAGCAGTCAGACACCGAAAGCGAAGCCCATGCGCGCGCACTCTTCGAAGGTCTGCTGGAGGCGGCCCTGGAGCGCGGCCTGATCACCGACGCGGCGGTGGCCGAGAGCATCGAGCAGTCGCGTGCCATGTGGCACCTGCGCGAGTCGATCCCACTCGCTCAGCCTGAAGAGGGGCCGAACATCAAGCACGACATTTCCATTCCGGTGTCGCGCATCCCTGCCTTCGTGGCGACCACCGACGCCGCGCTGCAGGCCGCCCACCCCGGCACGCGCTCGGTCAATTTCGGCCACCTGGGCGATGGCAACCTGCACTACAACTTGCAGGCGCCTGTGAGCACGGACGGTGCCGCCTTTCTGCATGAACACGAGCACTCGGTGAACACCCTGGTCTATGACGCGGTCATGGCGCACGGCGGTTCCATCTCCGCCGAGCACGGCGTGGGCAGCCTGAAGCGCGACGAGCTGGCGCAGCGCAAGTCGCCGGTGGCCTTGCAGATGATGCGGGCGATCAAGCAGGCACTCGACCCGCAGGGGCTGATGAACCCTGGCCGCATGCTATGACCGCTGCTCGTGGGTTTCTCCCGCTTTCCCAGGGTGACGGTGGTGCCGATCTTCGTGATGCCGACGCCGTCATCGCGCCCTGCCCAGCGGGGGAGGCCGACCCCGCCGCCCTGCTCGACGCGTTGGCCGCCCGGCAGGCACTCACCGTCACCAAATGGATCGCCCAGCCGGGCTCTTGATCAAGGTACGCACCCATGACCCGCATTCGCATCACCGCTGGTGGCTTCAGCTTCGTCGCCGAAACACACCCTGACGCGCCGCAGACTTCGGCCGCCTTCGTGAAGCTGCTGCCCTATCGGCAAAAGCTCATCCACGTGCGCTGGAGTGGCGAAGGCTGCTGGGTGCCCATGGGTGACTACGTGCTGGAGGCCGAAGGCGGCAAAGTCGGCTTCGAGAACGCCACCGCCCACCCGTCGGTGGGTGACGTGCTGTTCTACCCGGGCGGCTACAGCGAGACCGAGATCATCCTGGCCTATGGCGCCTGCAGCTTCGCGAGCAAGCTGGGGCAGCTCGCGGGCAACCACTTTCTCACCATCGAGGACGGCAAGGAAAACCTGCGCAAGCTCGGCGTGAAAACGCTGTGGGAAGGCGCGCAAGACGTGGTGTTCGAGATCGCTTGATGACAGATCGCCTGCTGGTCATCAACGGGCCGGTGCAGCCCAATGCTGCTCAGGCAGGGTCAGCGCGTTTTGCTGCGGGATCGGGCAGTCGCCCTTGCACCTGACGCGGCGCTTCGCCAATTGATCAGGGCGCGGCTTCGTCGAGCAGCCAGGCCACGAAGTCATCCACCTCGGGCTTGCGGGCTGAGGCTTCAGAGCGCATCAGGTGATAACCCATCGGCGACGCCACGCTGTGGCTGAAGGGCGCCACCAGCTTGCGCTCCTTGATCAGACCCTTGGTCAGCGGCATGCGGCCGAGCGCCACACCCTGGCCACGCACGGCGGCATTCATCATCTGGTCGTAGTCTGAAAAATGCAGCGAGCCGGCGGGCTTGATGTGCTCGATCTGCATGGCGCGCAACCACAAGGCCCAATCAGGAAACGATGCGTTGCCGTGGGGGTCGGTGTGCAGCAGGGTGTGGTGCTGCAGGTCTTGCGGCCGCTTCAGCGGTTTAGCCGCCAGCTTGCGCAGCACGGGGCTGCACACCGGCGTCATCACTTCGCCAAACAATCGCGTGGCCTGCGGGGCGGCGGTCGCTGTCGGCCCGTAGCGAATGGCGACATCCACGCCATCGCGGTCGAGATTCACCAGGTTCAGGCCGGCAGAGATGCGCACATCCACGTCGGCATGTGTGGCCGTGAACGTCGCCAGGCGCGGAATCAGCCACAGCCCGGCGAATCCTGGCGTGGTGGTGACCACCACCGTTTTCTGCCGCTGTGCCTGGCGCAGCTGCTCGGTGACGCCATGCAGCTGCTGCAATACCGCGCTGGCGGTGACGTGAAGTTGCTGCCCGGCCTCGGTGAGACGCAGTGCCCGGTGCAGCCGTTGGAACAGCGGCACATTCAGGCGCTCTTCCAGCGTGGCGATCTGCCGGCTGATGGCCGATTGGGTGAGCGACAGCTCGTCGGCCGCGCGCGTGAAGCTCAGGTGGCGCGCAGCGGCCTCGAAGGCTTCGAGCAAGTCCAGCGGGGGCAGTTGATAGCGTCTCACGGAGAGCTTTCACATTCCAATATCGCATGCAAAACATGCCAAATGAGCGTTTGTGCTGGGGCAGGTCAGCAACGAGACTGTAGCCAGATTCGCTGCACTTCGGTTCGATCACATGAATGAAACGCATGCGAATTTCACCTCACACAGGAGCTCACCATGCGCCTTACCTCTGCCCCTCAAACCGCTCACCTGCAACGCAACCAGACCTTCAACCTGCGTGCACGCAAGGGCCAGCGCGTCGAAGTACGCACCGGCCAGGTGTGGATCACCCAAGACGGCGACCCGCGCGACGTGATCCTGGATGCAAACCAATGCTTTACGCTCGACCGCAGCGGGCATGCCTTGGTATCGGCCCTGGAAGATGCTTCGTTCGTGTTGCGCGATGCAGCCGAGGTGGCCAAAGCCGCAGCGGTGGCGCGGCGCACGCTGGGTGGTGCACTGGCACCAAGTTGCGCTTACTGAATGCGGCCCTTGATCGCGGCCGGCACCGGCAGCGCCATGATCTCGATGCCCTCTTCCTGCAAGGCGAGGGCATCTTCTCGTGAGGTCTGGCCGCGGATCGCGCGCTCCTGCACTTCACCGTAGTGAATGCGGCGCGCTTCTTCTGCGAAACGCTCGCCCACGTCGTCGGTGTTGGCCATCACGTGCTGCACGGCACGCAGCCACATCGATTGCATGGTCACGGCTTCGGGCGATGCAGGCGTTGCGACAGCCAACGCCGATGATGGTTCACGCACCTTCGAGACGTTCAACCGTGGCGCTGTGGGCAGCTTGGTGATGTCTTTGTCGGCACACAGCGGGCACTCGACCAAGCCACGCTCGAATTGCGACTGGAAGTCGTCTTCGGAGGCAAACCAACCTTCAAACGTGTGATCGTGGGCGCAACGCAGGTTCAGAACCTTCATGGCCGCATTATGGGTGTGGGCTGGCGCGGGCGCCCTCTGGGGGCACCTGCCAAGTCATCTGCCAGCGGCCCGATTGCCAATTCTGCAACCAAAGCAGGCCGATCAAGGTCTTGGCATCGGTGAGCTCGCCGCGTTGAGCCAGCTCTTCCAGCGAGGCCACGGTGACGGTGTCCACATCCAGAAACTCACCCGCGTCAAGTGAGCGTGCGCCGAGTTCGAGCCCTCGCGCGAACCACACTTCGATGCCTTCATCAGAGTAAGCGATGGCGTTGTGCAAGATGCCGGCGCGTGCCCACTCGCGGGCTCGGTAGCCGGTCTCTTCAGCCAGCTCGCGCACGGCGCACTGCAAGGGCGGCTCGCCGGCGTCCAACTTGCCAGCGGGGAACTCAAGCATCACCCGGCCCATGGGATAGCGAAACTGGCGCTCCACAACCACACGGCCATCATCGAGCAAAGGAACGATCATCACCGCGCCCGGATGCACGATGTACTCGCGCGCCGCCAGGCTGCCGTCGGGCAGGCGCACTTCATCGCGCCGCACGTCGAGAAAGTGGCCGCGGTAAACCTGTTGCGAGCTGACAAGCTCTTCGCGCAGATGCTTGTCGTTCATGGGTGACAAACCTCAGGTCTTGAGGGCCAGCAGCACGGCGTTGGCGCACATCGTCATCAGCCAGCCCGGCAGCAGGCCGAACACCAGCACCGCCGCGCCATTGAGCGAGAGGAGAACGCGCACCTCACCCGTGGTGGTGATGGGCGCCGTGTCACGCGGCTCCTCGAAGTACATCACCTTCACCAGGCGCAGGTAGTAGAACGCACCCACCAGCGACAGCAAGACAGCAATCACCGCCAGCACGATGTAGGTGGTGTCGTTGGTCGACACCAGCGACTGCAGCACGGCCAGCTTGGCGTAGAACCCCACCGTGGGCGGAATGCCGGCGAGCGAGAACATGAAGATCGCCATCACGGCCGCGTACCACGGGCTGCGGCTGGCCAGGCCTTTCAGGTCGTCGATGTTTTCGCTCTCGAAGCCGCGGCGCGACAGCAGCATGATGATGCCGAAGGTGCCGAGCGTGGTCAGCACGTAGCTGATCAGATAGAACAAGGCGGACGAGTAGCCGTTGGCCGCCGAGAAGGTGTTGTTGGAGATGACGGTGGGCGTGAAACCCAGCAGCATGAAACCGATCTGCCCGATGGTCGAGTAGGCCAGCATGCGCTTGAGGTTGCTCTGTGCGATGGCCGCCAGGTTGCCCAACAACATGGACGCCACCGCCAGCAGCATCAGCATCTGCTGCCAATCGGCCGCCACACCCGACATGCCCTCCACCAGCAAGCGGAAGGTGATGGCAAAGGCAGCCAGCTTGGGCGCACCGGCGATGAGCAGCGTGACCGCCGTGGGCGCACCCTGGTACACGTCAGGGATCCACATGTGGAACGGCACCGCCCCGAGCTTGAATGCGAGGCCGGCCACGATGAACACCGTGCCGAACACCAGCACGGCCTTGTTGATCTGGCCGGTGGCGATGGCGTTGAAAACCTGCGGAATGTCGAGCGAGCCGGTGGCGCCGTACATCATCGACAGCCCGTACAGCAGAAAGCCGCTGGCCAGGGCGCCCAGCACAAAATACTTCATCGCCGCTTCGGTGGCTTCGAGGTTGTCTCTGCGCATGGCAGTCAACGCGTAGAGCGACAACGACATCAGCTCCAGACCCAGGTACACGACGAGGAAATTGTTGGCCGCCAGCATCACCGAGATGCCTAGCAGTGAGAACAGACTCAGCGTGAACAACTCGCCCTTCAGGATGTCTCGGTGCGCGGCATAAGGGCGGGCATAGGCCAGCGCAACCATCACTGCCAACGCGGCAAAACCACCCAGCAACTGGCCCAACGGGTCGGTGACCACCATGCGCTGCATGCCGTAGATGGTGAAACCACCATCGAAGTACAGCCAGTGCATCACCGCCACCACGGCCAGCGTGGCCTGCGTCAGCAGGTAGGTCGGCGTGCGCCGCGGGTGGGTGACCCAGAGATCCACCATGGCCACCACGCAGGCCATGCCGAGCAGCACCATCTCGGGGTAGACGGCCAGCCAATTCATGTCGTTCATGTTCTTGGGCTCAGTTCAGCTTTGAGATGGCGACGTGCTTGAGCAATTCGGTCACGCTCACGTGCATGGTGTCGGTGAAAGGCTTGGGGTACAGGCCCATCACCAAGACTGAAATCGCCAGCAGGGCCAGCATCAGGTATTCGCGGGCATTGATGTCTTGCAATGCACGCACGTCTTCGTTGGCCACGGCGCCGAAGTACACGCGCTTGACCATCCAGAGTGTGTAGGCCGCGCCGAACACCAGCGTGGTGGATGC
>JACMKW010000102.1 GCA_014379885.1 Rhizobacter sp. | reverse complement strand
TGAGGTCTTGGGGCGATTTGATCTTGCGCGCCACGCTGGGGTGGCAGATGGGCACGATCTCTTTCCCGATGACGTAGGTGGCCTTCACATGGTTCGACCAGCGGCTGGTGGCGGTGGCACGCGTTTCGATGTAGCAGTCCACATCGTCACGCTGCATCGCGTCGCCCTTCCAGTACGGTTTGAATGCCAGTTGCAGCCACGGGTGCTGCTTGTGGAGCAAGGGCAGGCGGGGCACCAGCCAGCGCATGTTCAGCGAGGGGATCGCACTCACCCGAAGCACGTGAGCCTCGGCGCGCTGCGGGCCGCTTGGCACGGCCTCTTCCAGCGTGGCAAGCGCAGGCTGGATGCGTGCGTAATAGGTTCGCCCGATGTCGGTGGCTTGGACGCCAGCGGGGCCACGCACCAACAAGGCAATGCCAAGCCGCTCTTCGAGCCGCAAGACCGAACGGCTGACCGCCCCTTGCGTGACCGACAGCCTCTGGGCTGCACGCGAAAAACTACCGGTCTCAACCACCGACGCAAAGGCGTGCAGTTCGGGCAACGACGGCGAGCGGATGCGCATGGTGGTATTACATCATGGCATAGCGTTGCGCCGCGCTGTCGATGGACGTCGAGGGCAGCCGCCCCCTAAAGTGCGCATCACCTTGAACCAGGTTCACCCTTGAAAGCCACCGCCATGCATCAGCTGAATCGTCGGCGCTTCATCGCCACCACCGCCGCACTCGGTGCCATGGCCAACGCAGGCGGCGTGCATGCACAAGCGCGGTTCCCCGAGCGGCCCATCACCCTCGTCGACCCGTTCAGCGCTGGCAGCAACACCGACTACTTCTCGCGGCCACTGGCCGAAGAAATGGCCCGGCTGCTGGGCCAGCCCATCGTCGTCGACAACAAACCGGGCAGCGGTGGCGCACTGGCGACCGAGTTCGTCGCCAAGGCCAAGCCCGATGGCTACACGCTCGGCCTCGCCTCGGTCAGCACCCACGTAGCCAACCCCGCGGCGAACAAGGCACTGCGTTACGACGCGCTCAAAGACTTTGCACCCATCACCACCATCGTCTCGCTGCCCAGCGCCACGGTGGTGCTGGCCAGCTCTCCCTTCAAGACGCTGAAGGATCTGATCGGTGCGGCCAAGGCCAGGCCTGATGCCGTGTCATTTGCAAGCCCCGGTGTCGGCTCCGCAGGGCATGTGCTGCAAGAGCAGTTTGCGCACCTCGCGGGCGTCAAATTCCTGCATGTGCCCTACCGTGGCAGCGGTGCGATCCTGAATGATCTGTTCGGTGGCCAGATCGAAGTGGCGAGCGACAACATCCCTTCGCTGCTGCCCCACATCAAGAGCGGCAAGCTGCGCGCCTTGGCCGTGCGCGACCTGAAGCGCCTGCCGCAGTTGCCCGAGGTACCGACCTTCAAGGAGCTTGGCTTCGAGGCTGTCAGCCAGCCCTTGTGGTTCGGGCTGGTGGCCCCCGCGGGCACACCACGCGAGGTCATCACCAAGCTCAACGAGGTGGCACAGCAAGCCATGCGAACACCCTCATTCCAGCAAAAGATCGAGGCGGTGGCGGGCACCTACACACCGAGTACGCCCGAGCAGTTTCGAGCGCAGATCCAGCTGTGGCTGGATCAGTTCAGGAAGGTGGTGCAGACGGCCAACATCACGCTCGACTGAGCTCGCACGATGACGGCTTCACCTTGGGTGTCTGTCGCGCAGGGGCGGGCCGAATTTGCGCTGCCGCTCTTGTGCGATTCGCCGCACAGCGGCACACGCTACCCCGAAGACTTTGACCACAACCTCCCGCTGACCGACTTGCGCAGTAGCGAAGACACGCATGTGGAGCGCCTGTGGGGCCACGCGCCGCAGGTCGGTGCGGCCTTGCTGGCGGCGCACTTCCCGCGCACCTACATCGACGCGAACCGCACCCTCGCGGATTTGGACGCTGACATGCTCGGCGAGCCATGGCAAGCCCCGCTCCCACCGTCGCGCAAGACGGAGCTGGGCATCGGCCTCATCTGGCGGCAGGTGCGTGCCGATGCACCCATCTACGCGCGCAAGCTGTCAGCCTGGGAAGTTCAGCAGCGCATTGACCACTGCTGGCAGCCTTATCACGCTGCGCTGCAAACCCTGGCGGCGCACACCCTGGCCCGCTGGGGCCACTACTGGCACCTGAACCTGCACTCCATGCCGCACAACGCCTACCAGCGCCTGGGCATCGATTCACCCACGCCGCTGGCTGACTTCGTGCTCGGCGATTTGCATGGCAAAAGCTGCAGCGCCGAGTTCACGCGCTTCGTGAAGAGCGCACTCGAAGCGCACGGGTTTCGTGTGGCCGTGAACGACCCTTACGAAGGGCAGGAACTGGTGCGCCTGATGGGCGAACCGTGCGCGGGGCGGCATAGCCTGCAGATCGAAATCAACCGTTCGCTCTACATGGACGAACGCACTCGCGAACCCAGCGCGCATTTCGACGACGTGCGCCTGTCACTGTCCAGCGTGCTTGAAGAAATCGCGCGCTACGTGCGGCGCTCTACCGTGGCGTGATGAGCTCCGGCCCGCTGAGCCACTGCCACTGCCCCGGCGCCAGCTCGGCCGGCAGCGTGAGCGCGCCAAACGCGCTGCGGTGCAAACCTTCCACCCGGTTGCCCACCGCAGCCAGCATGCGCTTGACCTGGTGGTATTTGCCTTCGGTGAGTGTGAGCTTGAGCGTGAGTTCGCCGGTCACTTCGCAGGCAGCGGCCTGCACGGTGGCGGGGTCGTCGATCAGCTTCACGCCGGCCAGCAACCGCTCCACCTGCTCGGGCGTGACCGGGTGCTTGCAGGTCACGTCATACACCTTGTTCACGTGCTTCTTGGGCGAGGTGAAACGATGAATCAACGTACCGTCGTCGGTGAAGAGCAGCAGACCGGTGGTGTCTTCATCGAGCCGGCCAATGCTTTGCAGGTCACGCCGGCGCAGCGGCACCGGCAGCAGGCTGTAGACACTCATGTGGTGCTTGGGCTTTTGCGAACACTCCACACCCTGCGGCTTGTTCATCACGATCAGGGCCTTGGCGTGGTACGGCCAACGCTCGCCACGCACCGTGAACACCAGGCCTTCAGGGGCCAGGTCTTCAAACGGGTCGTCGTGCACCTGGCCGTCGATCATCACGTGGCCCGAGGCAATCAGGCCTTCGCATTCGCGGCGGGCGCCAAAACCTTGGGAAAAAAGAATTTGCGAGAGCTTCATGGAGGCCGGGATTATGGCAACGCTCCCGGCTACTGGTGCAGCTCCAGCAGCACCACATGGTTCTCTGCCGCAGGCCAGGTGAGGCCAGCGATGCGCTCGCCGTTGAACTCACCGACTACCGTTCGCCCGGCAGCGTCGGTCACCTTGAGCTTGGCCGATGCCACCCCCGCCACACCGGGTGGAATGCCCGCCGGCGGGCTCTTGCCGTCGAGGCTGATACGGTCGCGCGGCACACCGAAATAACCGCGCGGCCGCGTCAGCGTGACCACCGCCTTGGCGTCCTTGTCGGCCTCGGCCAAGCGCTCGGCACGCAGGTTGACGATGTTCGATGAGCGCGGGAATGGCGAACGGTAGATGTGCGTCACCGCATAGCCTGGCGCGCTAACCACGAACTCATAGCCGACCCGACCGTCGGCCACAAACGGCCCCCACAGACCGTCAGCCGCCACCGTCTTGCGGTGCACCGCCGTGCTCACACGTTCGCCGGTCACGGCCTGTGTCACATAGACCTCGACGGTGGCACCCGCCAGCGGCAGGTTGCTCGCGTAACTACCGTTCAGGTTGTTCAGGCCCAAACCTGACACTTTGCCGTCGAGCACGACACGCTCTTCCCGCGCGAAGCTCAGCATGGCGGGCGGCTTGCCGGTGATGAAACGGTAGGCCTGCGCAAAAGCCTTGGGGCCGTACGAGGTTTCACGGTGGTCGATGCCGGCGATCACCACGTTTTCAGCGCCCTTGAGCGCGGGGCCGTCGAAGGTGACGTTGGTCGGTTTGCCACGGGTGCCGAGCCATGCGCCATCGGGTTGGGCGAACTTGTCGTTGTTGTCGGAACGGATCGTCATCCACTTCACTCCTGGAGTGACCTCGTCGCCTTGAGGGCCCTTGGGCGCGTTGAGCGAAGTCAGAAATGGGCCGGCACCGTTGAATTCGTTGCCCGGGTTGCTGTCGGCGTTGGCCTGCACACCGTGGTTGGGCGTGCCACCGAGGATGGCGTGCGACACCTTGGCCACGCCGCCCCCGTTCGCGATGTAGTTGCGTATGGCATTGCCTCCGCGCGAGTTGCCGAACAACACCACCTGGCTTGCACCGGTGGCCTTGAGCACCTTGTCGACCTC
>JACMKW010000101.1 GCA_014379885.1 Rhizobacter sp. | reverse complement strand
GCAGACGGCGGCCTCGACCCTGCCCCCGGTCTGGCGCGACAACTACCTGCAGCGAGCGCCCGCGCTGGCCACCCTGACGCGGCCTTTGCTCGCCGCACCCCCTGCCTGAGCGCGGGCCGCGCGACGGTGCCTCCCATGTTCGGAGGATGCGATGCGCATGGCCGCCGCACAGGGCGCGTGCGAACATGCCAAGCTCATGAACCCCGTCACCCAACCCGTCATGGTGGCTCTGGTCGAAGACGACCCGCGCGTGCGCGAGCGTTTCGAGCGGGCTATCGCCACTGAACCGACGCTCAGGCTTCTGTTCGCGGCGGGTACGGCGGCCGAACTCCTCGGGTGGTTCGCCGAGAACGCCGTCGACGTGCTGTTGGTCGACCTGGGCCTGCCCGACATGCCCGGCTTTGAAGTGATACGCCGTGCGCGCCGCCTTCAACCGGCATGCGCCGTGATGGTGATCACCATGTTTGCCGACGAGTCCAACATGCTGCAGGCCTTTGAGGCTGGCGCAGGTGGCTACCTGCTCAAAGACGGCACTGAAACCGACCTCGCTTCCCATGTGCTCAGCCTGCATGCTGGCGGCTCGCCCATGTCGCCCATCATTGCGCGGCAGCTGCTGGTGCGCTGGCAGGCCGATGCGCCGGCACCTGCGGCGGCTCGCAGCGCCGAGGGTGGGCCGGTGGCCTTGTCCAAGCGTGAGTCGGAAGTGCTCAACCTGGTATCGCGCGGGTTCATCTACCCCGAGATCGCGCAGCAGATGGGTTTGTCGGTGAGCACCATCCAGACCCACGTGCGCAACATCTACGGCAAGCTCGACGTTCACAACAAGACCGAGGCGGTGTTCGAAGCACGCCAGCTCGGGTTGCTGCGCAACTGAAATGGTTCGTGCGCTGGCGTCTCTTTTGACGCTCCTGCTGTGCCTGCTGTGCTGGGTGCCGGTTGCGGCAGCGCAAGACGTCATCACGCTAGACCACGCCGACGCCTCGTTGCGCCCCGACGGCCTGCCACCGCGAGTAGGCCCGGTCGACCTGAGCCGGCGTTGGGACCTTGATTTCCCCGGCCGCGATGGCACCGCCACCTACCGCATCGCCCTGCCACCGCGTGTCGGCGATGAGCCGATGGCCTTGCTGTTCTCGCGCGTGGGCAACCAGGTGCAAGTGCAGGTGAACGGCGCCACGGTGCAACGCCTGGGCACGCTCGGCGAGCCGCGGTTCAATGCCGCCAAGATGGCCTACCTTGTCACCGTGCCGGCAGCGCTGTTGCACCCAGACAAGGCGAACGAGCTCATGGTCGAGGTGAGCATCCAGCGCCAGCGCTGGGGCGGGCTTTCGCTGATTCGCTACGGCCCGCAGGCAGCAGTGGAGCCGGCGTATGCCGAACACCGGCGCTGGCGGCACTTTGCTGCGGTGATCTTCGCGGTGAGCCTGACCGTGATGGGTGGGCTTGCGCTCGGCCTGTGGTGGCGTCAGGGTGATGCGCTGTACGGCTGCTTCAGCGCGGCAGCATTTTTGGGTGTGGTGCGCAACCTCGACCAGGTGTGGCCCGACGTGCCCGTGCCCTGGCCCTTGTGGGGCGCTTTCGCGGCCGTTTGCTATGCCTGCCACCTCGCGCTCATTTACCGCTTTGCATTGCTCGCACTCGGCGATGCGCCGGCCTGGGCCGGGCGCGCCATCTACGCGGCCATGGGCGTGAGTTCGTTGCTGGCGGTGTTGTCGTTCGCGTTCTCCGTGCCGGTGCTCTGGACGGCGGGCCTGGCGGTGCTGGTGCCCATGGGCCTGGTGTCGCTGGGCATCATCGTGCGGGCCGTGCTGCATGGCCGTGGCCGCTTCGGCTGGGTGCTGGTGGTGGCCGCAACCATCGCAGTGGCCGCGGGTGTCTATGACCTGGGCTTCATCCGCGCCAGCCACTCCACGGGCTTGCGTTTTTCGTTGATGCCGCATGCCATCTTCGTCTTCGTGCTCATCATGGCGGGCCTGGTGGCCGAGCGTTACAGCCGCTCGGTGGCCGATTACCGTGCGCTCAACGCCAACCTGTCGCAGCGCGTGGCCGAGCGTGAGCAGCAGTTGCACCAGGCGTTTGATGCCTTGCAGGCCCAGCAACAGGAGCAGGCCGTGCTCACCGAGCGCCAACGCATCATGCGAGAGATCCACGACGGCGTGGGCTCGCAGCTCGTCGGGTTGCTCAGCATGGTGAGCCAGCGCGGCACCGACCCGGCGGTGCTGGAAGAGCACGTGAAGCAGGCGCTCGACGAGATGCGCATGGCGGTTGATTCACTGCAGCCGGTGCATGGCGACCTGATCGCCGTGCTGGCCACGCTGCGCTACCGCTTGCAGCCGCGCCTGCAGGCCGCGGGGGTGCAGGTGCGATGGGATGTGTCTCAACTGCCGCAGTTGCCGCAGCTCTCGCCGCAATCAGTGCTGCAAGTGCAGCGCATCTTGCTGGAGGCCTTCACCAACGTGCTCAAGCACGCACGCGCCACTGAAGTGGCGGTGCAGGCGCGCTGGGAAGGTGGCAACCACGACGGCGCCACCCCGGCGGTGGTGTTATCGCTCACCGACAACGGCGTGGGTCTGCCCGATGCGCTCGCAGTTGGCGGGCACGGCGTGGCCAACATGCAGTCGCGCGCCGCCGCCATCGGTGCCGTGCTGCGCGTGGAGGCCGGCGAGGGCGGTGGCACACGCGTGGTGCTGCACTGGCCGATCCCGGGGCTGCCCGCAACCACGGCAGCGATAACGCCCGCATAACGCCTCCCCCGATAACTTAGGGCTGTACCTGCCCTACAGCCCAAATCGGAGGAGACTTTCATGACAACCCATCTCAACCCCCGTTCTGACCTTGGTCGAACGGCCGCCCGGCTGATCAGCCTGAGCGTTGCGTTCGCACTCGCTGCCTGCGGTGGCAGCGGTGGCAGCTCATCGCCCCCGCCGCCTCCACCACCCCCACCGCCTGCTGGCGTCGGCACGCCGCTGGTGGGCCAGGTGCGCGGCCCGGTTGGTGGGCAGCTTACGCTGCAGGCCAACGGCGCTGCACTGCCTGTCACCGTGGTGCACGGCGCCGGCAACACCGACGCCTACGATGCCACCGCGTTCAGCTTCCTCACGCTGCTACCCAATGGCACGCCCTACACCCTGAGCGTGCAGACGCCTCCCACCGGGCAGACCTGCTCGGTCTACAAGGGCGCGAGCGGCACGCTGCCGGTGGTGCAGACCAACGTGCTGGTGGGGTGTGAACACAACTACGACCTCATCAGCCGCAGCAGCAACGATGCGGCGCGCGGCACCTACTACGACAGCCAGGCGCCCGCGATTGGTGGCAGCAACGAAGCCGTGGGCGCCACGGCCAACGGTCTTGGCGAAGGGCGCTTCGTCGTCTTCGTTTCGTCGGCAGCTGGCTTGGCCGGCAACACCAACGCACATCGCCAGGTGTTCTGGCGCGACAACCTGACCGGCGAGACCGTGCTGGTGAGTGCCAATGCCGCCGGTGTGGAAGGCAACGGCGACAGCTGGGCGCCTTCGATCTCGGCCGACGGCCGGGCGGTGGCATTCGAGTCCTATGCCTCCAACCTTGTCGTCGGTGACACCAACGGGGTGCGCGACGTGTTCGGCTGGGTGGCCACGGCCCCCCCTCGCACACCCGGCGTCGAGCGCGTCAGCGTCGGCCCGGGCGGCGTGCAAGCCAACTCCGAGAGCTTCGAACCCACGGTGTCGGGCGACGGCCGCGTGGTGGCGTTCTCCAGCGGGGCGAGCAACCTGACGGCCGGTGTGTCGGGCATCAGCACCATCAACGTGTACCGCCGCGATGTGGTCGCCGGCACCAACACGCTGATCACCGCCAATGCCGCAGGCACCGGTGTGGGCGGCGCCAAGCCAATGCTGTCGGAAAACGGGCAGCGCCTGGCGTTCTACTCCTTTGCATCGAACATCACCGCGGGTGACACCAATGGCCTGTGGGACGTCTTCGTCTACGACCACTCGAACGGCGCGCGTACTCGCGTCAGCCTCACCAGCACCGGCGGCGAGCGCAACCAGGGCGTCGAAAGCGCGAGCCGCGTGGTCGCGCCTGCGATCTCGGGCAACGGGCGCTACGTGGCCTATGCCACCACCGCGAGCAACGTGGTGCCGGGCGACACCAACGGTACGCAAGACGTGTTCGTGGTCGATACACAAACCAGTGCCGTCACGCGTGCCAGCGTCAGCAGCAGCGGCGTGCAAGGCAACGCCGACAGCCCGCTCGGCCAAGGTGAACGGGTGTCGTTGTCGTATGACGGCGCGTGGGTGGCGTTCTCGAGCGCCGCCAACACCCTGGGTGCCGGCGCAGGCAGCTCGGGTGTCAGCAACATGCTGATGCACAACCGCGTGACGGGCGAAACCCGCGCGGTCACCAACCAGACCACCGGTTCGGTGGGCACGTCGGCCATGACCCGCAGCGGTGCCTATGTGGTGTTCGGCTCATCCACCGCGCTGGATGGGCGCTTCAGCGGCAGCGGCCTGTTCTCGCGCTTTACCGGGGTGGCGCGGTCTTGGTGGTGGGTTGAGTGATTTCAAGTTTCTGTAAAAAGGCCATCAGAAGCCCAGTCGCACGCTAAAATTGGCCCTTAATTGCGAAAATTGAAATGCAAAAAGGGCCAATATGAGAATCGCGATGCATGAATTGAAAGCGGGCTTGTCGCGCTTCATGGCTCAGGCGCGCGCGGGGGTTGTGATTGAGGTGACCTCGCACGACAAACCCATCGCGCGCATCGTGGGTATCCCGTCGGAGGAGCCGGCAAGTGTTTCCCAGTTGGTGGCGCGCGGCGCGGCGCAATGGAGTGGTGGCAAGCCCACGCTGCAGCCAGCGATCCGGCTCAAGGCTAGCGGCAAGACTTTGAGCGAAATGGTTGTGGAGGATCGCGTTTGATCCTCTTCTGCGATACGTCAGCTCTCGTCAAGCTGTACGTGCACGAAGATGGAACTGACGCTGTGATCGAGCAAGCAGGAGCGAGCGACATCGTTGCTGTGAGTCGTGTGGCCTGGGTCGAAGCCATGTCGGCCATGGCGAGACGCTCGCGGGAGCAGGCGCAAGACGCTGCGGCGATCGCTCAGGCTCGCCAGCGCCTCATTGCTGATTGGCCTCATTACCTGGTTCTTGAAATTACCCAGGAGTTGGTCGAACTGGCCGGTGACTACGCCGAGGCGTTTGCGCTGCGCGCGTATGACAGCGTTCAGCTTGCGTCGGCTCACTTGGTGCACCAAGCGATGCCTGGTGAGGTGGTATTTGCTTGCTACGACAGTCGGCTGGTGAAGGCTGCGCGAGCGCTGGGTCTTCAGTCACTCGGCTGATCTCCGGGTGTTCCAGGGATGGCACAAGCCAGCCAACCTTGAGCTCGTAGCGGCGTGGCTTTACTGCCAGTGCGGGGGCCTGGGGTCGAAGTATTGAAAGAGCAGCACACGATTGAGGACATCCTCGACGCACTCATTGATGCGGGCGTGGACGAAACCCCGTCGTTGGACATGCTGCTTGCAGACGTGACCAATCTGCAGCGAGAGAAGTGGGACTGGGTGTTACCCGACATGCTGTTGAGGAAAGCCTATGCGAGCCTGTACCTCAATTTGGATGAAGCATTGCGCTGGACACGAGAGACTGTTTCGCAGGGCACTGTGTAAGACACTTGCAGGAACAAAAAAGGCGACCCATAGGTCGCCTTTTTCTTGAGCTGTGCAGACTACAGCCCCGCAGCAGCCTTCAACACAGCAGCCTTGTCAGTCCGTTCCCAAGTGAACTCCGGCTCCTCCCGCCCAAAGTGCCCATAAGCCGCCGTCTTCTCGTAGATCGGGCGCAGCAGGTCGAGCATCTGGATGATGCCTTTCGGGCGCAGGTCGAAGTGCTCGTTGACGAGCGCGGCGATCCTGTCGTCCGGGATCTTGCCGGTGCCTTCGGTGTACACGGTGACGTTCATCGGCTTGGCGACGCCGATCGCGTAGGCCACCTGGATCTGGCACTGCCGGGCGATGCCGGCGGCCACGATGTTCTTGGCGACGTCGCGCGCCGCGTAAGCCGCCGAGCGGTCGACCTTCGACGGGTCCTTGCCCGAGAAGGCGCCGCCGCCGTGCGGGCAGGCG
>JACMKW010000100.1 GCA_014379885.1 Rhizobacter sp. | reverse complement strand
CCAAGCTGCCGCAGTTCAAAGCGGTCAACACGCACATGGGCAACCTCAAGCGCTCTTTGAGTGGTACCTATCACGCCTCTACAGCTCAGAACCTACGACGAATGGCAAAGAGGTTGTTCGAGGAACAGCCAAGTACAGCTGCAATGCCAGCCTGAAGAAGCAACAGGACCTCGCGACGACACCGATCAGGACTTGCCGCTCGCCAACGCCATCGCTTCTTCAAGAACTCCACTCCAGAATCTGGCCGCAAACCGAGTTTTTCAACGGAATAGGCCATTTGCCGTTCTTCGCCATGGTCCGGTGTGGGGGTGCTCGGCGCTTGCCCAAGCTGAACGAGTTGCGGCAAACAGACGCCCATCCGCTCACTCTTACCATCCTTTACTGGACGATATGGAACAAACGTTCTATATTTTCATTCCAAAGAACAATTATTTCACATCAGATGGGATGCCTATGCCGCTTAATTGCGGTGCTGGCAATCGTTCGGTGGCGTCGCCCCGGGGCATCGTCGGCCCCAGCCTCTGCCTGCCCTAGGCAAAGCAGCAACATCCAGGAGACAGTCTTGAGCCCACTTCGCGCCGCACTGGCCTGTCCGGTCAACTCGTTCCTGATCATGGGCCAGAGGTGCGGGAGGCGATTCCGCGACCAACGCACGAGAACGCGAAAACCTCACTCACGTTCAGCCAGGAAAGGAACCACTTTGCGCCTAGGCATGGTGTCGCTCGACCAACGCCCGCATCAGAACGACAACGCCTTCATCAAGGGTCGCTCGAAGAATTCAAACCGATAGTTTCACCCCAAGGAGATTAACATGAAGCTTACTGTGCCCACCATCGGAGCCGGTTCTCGACGGGCTCTGGCAGACACGCGCGCACTGCTCACAGCTGGATTTTCCCTCGCCCTGGTCGCCCACAGCGCCTTTGCCGCCCCCGCGCCGCTGACCGGCAGCGGCAGCGGCAAATGTCTCGACGTGAACGTCGGGCAAAACCATGCCATCCAGATCTACACCTGCAACGGCGGCACCAACCAGCAATGGGAGCTCAACGCTGCCGGCGAGTTGCGCACGATGGGCGGCGCACGCTGCCTCGATGCCAAGGGCCAAGGCACTGCCACAGGCACTGCGCTCACCGCGTACACCTGCAACGGGCAAGACAACCAGAAATGGCGTCGCAACAACAACGGCACGATCCAGGGCGTTCAGTCCAACCTGTGCCTGGACGTGAGCGGCAACTCGACCGCCAACCAAGCCAATGTCGCGCTGTGGACCTGTCACGGCAACCCCAACCAGGTGTGGACCGGTGGTGGCTCCAGCGGCAATGACACCCAGTCGCCCAGCGTGCCGAGCAACCTGCGCCTCGACAACCTGGCCTGCCGTTCGGCCACGCTTTCGTGGTCGGCTTCCACCGACAACGTCGGTGTAGCGTTCTATGACATCTACCACGACGGTCAGGCCATCACGACTGTAGGCGGCGGCACGCTCAGCACCCAGATCACGCTCACCCCGGGCGTACGCTGGGGCATCTACGTGAACGGACGGGATGCAGCCGGCAACGTCTCACAAGCTAGCACCTCGTACAACGTCACGGTGCCGCAATGCACCTCCGACACCGAGCAGCCGAGCACCCCTAGCGGCCTGACTGGTTCGGTGAGCGGCACCAGCGCAACCCTGCGCTGGAACACATCCACCGACAACGTGGGCGTGGCCGGCTACGAGATCTACCGCAACGACTCGCGCATCGGCAGCACCAGTGGTACCACCTACACCGACAGCGGCCTGAGCGCGAACACAGCCTACCGTTACCAGGTGGCCGCACGCGATGCGCAGAACAACATCTCTGGCCGCAGCACCTCGCTCCGCCTGACCACCGGCGGCTCATGCAGCAGCGCGGTGTGCTCGGTGCAGCAAGTGACCACCGACAGCGACATCCCGTGGGGACTGATCACGATGCCTGACGGCAACATCATCTACAGCCGCCGTGACGCGCAAGAACTGGTTCGCCTGACCCCGAGTGGCCAGAAGACCGTGCTCGGCCGCGTGCCCAATGTGCAAGGGACCGATGGCGAAGGTGGCTTGATGGGTCTGGCGGTTTCGCCCAACTTCCCAGGCAGCGACCCGTGGATCTACATCCTCCATACCTCGCCCAACGACAACCGCGTGATCCGCATCCAGTACCGCAACGGCGCGATCGATTTCGGCACCCACCAGGTGCTGCTCACCGGCATAGGCCGCAATAAGTTCCACAACGGCGGGCGCCTGCGCTACGGCCCGGACGGCAAGATCTACATCGGCAACGGCGATGCGCAGAACGGCGCCTGGGCGCAAGACACCAACAACCTTTCCGGCAAGATCCTGCGCATGAACCCCGATGGTTCGCGTCCGTCAGACAACCCGTTCGGCAACTTCGTCTGGAGCTACGGCCACCGCAACCCGCAAGGCCTGGCATTCGACTCGCAGGGCCGCCTGTGGCAGCAGGAGTTCGGTGACACCCAGGACGAAACCAACCTGATCCAGCGGGGCGGCAACTACGGCTGGCCCAACTGCGAAGGCACGACTTCGCGCAGCGGCGGTGGTTGCGGCACCTCGGGCTACATCGCGCCGAAACGCACCTACTTCAATGGCGATGGATCCTGCAGCGGCGCGGCGATCGTGCGCGACGTGCTCTACATTTCTTGCCTGCGCGGCGAACGTGTCTACCGCCACGTGATCAGCGGCACCAGCCTCACCAACACGCAGGAGCTGTTCCGTGGCACCTACGGACGCCTGCGCACCGTTGAGCCCTCGATCGACGGCGGCCTGTGGCTGACGACCAGCACCCAGGGCGACAAGGACAACACGGCTAACAACAGCAATGAGAGGATTCTAAAGGTCACTCTCGGCAACTGACCTTCGGTCGTCGTTCTGAAGCCGCCCGCTGCTGGGAAGCAGCGGGCGGCTTTTGGTTTCTGCGGACGATGCGTAGCGCGCGCTGTTAAGCCGTTGGTGCGGCTTACCGCATCCGGCTCGCGCCTGCGGAAGTTACGGCGCAGCGCGCAGGCCGAACAACTCGGCCAAAGCCTGCTTGTACAGCGGCTGGCCCACTGCGTTGGTGTTGTGGTGCGAGCCGCCCTCGACAAGCAAGAAGCGCT
>JACMKW010000099.1 GCA_014379885.1 Rhizobacter sp. | reverse complement strand
GTGATGGATGGCGCTGCCGGTGCTCAACTGTCGTAGACATCACCCGGCACAGATTCGATGCCAACCACCCTGCAGCCCACCACGGTGGCAACGGCCAAGGCGCCTTCGACCGCCTCGCCGGTGGTGGTCAGCACCGATCGGGGCGTTTTGATCCGCGATGCCCAGCTCGAAGCACTGCTGGCCGAGCACCGCCAGCACGGCGGCATGTCAGCCCTGCAAATGCCTTCTGGGTTCATTCGCAACGCGACGTACGACGCCGGGGGGCGCTGAACCGCCATGACGCCAAACCTGTTTGCCGCCAGTCCCAACATGCCTTTCTTTGCAGATGCCTCGTTCGTGCACATCCCACGCAGTCTCGCTCGCCGTGGCCGCTGGCGGCCGGTGGGCGCCGTAGCTTTGTTGGCCGCGGGGCTGCTGTTGGGCGGGCCCTTGCAGGCACAGGTCAGCCCGGGCGCCCAGAACGGGGCGCGAACCGTCAATGAGTGGCTCACCCGCATGCACGAGGCTTCGCGACAGCGGGCCTACACCGGCACGCTGGTGGTGTCGGCCGGCCCCGCGATGTCCGCTTCGAAGATCTGGCATGTGTGTGACGGTACCCAGCAGATGGAGCGTGTCGACACCCTGACGGGTGCGCCTCGCACGACCATTCGCCGCAACAACGACGTCATCACGTTTGAGCCTGAGACCAAGACGGCGTTTGTTGAAAAGCGCGAGTCGCTAGGCATGTTTCCCGAGTTGCTTCGCACGCCGAGCAACCTGATTCCACAGTTCTATTCGGCGCGCGAGACCGGTGTTCAACGCGTGGCGGGGCACTTGGCCGACATGGTTGAAATCCTGCCCAGAGATGAGCTTAGGTTCGGCTATCGCATCTGGTCTGAGCGGCAGACGGGTCTGGTGGTGAAGCTGCAGACGCTGGGTGATCAGGGGGCCGTGCTGGAGCAAATGGCGTTCTCCGAACTTAACCTGGATGCCTCGGTCAGCATGGACAAGCTCCAGCGACTGATGAAGGACACGCGTGGTTATGAAGTACACAAACCGGTACTCAAGAAGACCACGGCTGAAGCTGAGGGCTGGCGTTTGAAAGAAGCCGTGCCCGGATTCACGGCCATGAGTTGCCACACGCGCGACGCCGGTGCCGCCCAAGCGCCTGGCACAGCGCCTATGCAATGGGTGTTCTCAGATGGCCTGGCCTCGGTGTCTTTGTTTGTCGAACCCTTCGATCCGCAACGCCATGGACAGGAGAAGGCGGCTGCGGTCGGCGCAACGCACTCTGTCAGCAAGCGTGTTGGCGATCATTGGCTGACAGTGTTGGGTGAGGTTCCTCCGTCGACGCTGCGCCGTTTTGCCCTTGCGTTGGAACGGACTCGGTAAACCTGCCAGACTTGTTTTTGTATGGTGGAGCCGCATCTGCGCAAGGTTTGATTCGAGTCCTGCGCAGCAGCATGCACGCCGCCCGGTTCTGCCATTTGCGTTTGTGTAAAGGATCACCATGACGCACCTGAAACGTACTCAACAACCCCTGCTGGCACTCGTCGCGATCGGGACGGCATTGCTGGTGCTGCACCCCTCGGTTTCAGCGCAGACGGTGGTGCCCGTGACACCTGCGGCCAGTGTGAGAGGCCTGCCGGACTTCACCGATCTGGTCGACCTGGTGGGACCCTCGGTGGTCAACATCAGAACGCTGGAGCGTGCCGTGGCCGCCCGTCCGGGGGCGGGTGGTGCACCCGACGAGCAGATGCTCGAGTTCTTCAAGCGTTTCGGCATTCCCGTGCCGCCCGGTATGACGCCGCGCACGCCCAGGCAGGAGCGCGGACCGTCGGAGGATGCACAGCCGCGCGGCGTGGGCTCGGGCTTCATCCTGAGCGCCGATGGCCTGATCATGACCAACGCCCATGTGGTCGAGGGAGCAGACGAATTGCTCGTGACCTTGCCCGACAACCGCGAATTCAAGGCCAAGGTGGTGGGGGCCGACAAACGCACCGACGTGGCGGTCGTGAAGATCGAGGCCACCGGCTTGTCGCCGGTGAAGATCGGCGATGTGAACCGGCTGCGGGTGGGCGAATGGGTGATGGCCATCGGCTCGCCGTTCGGTCTTGAGAATACCGTGACTGCCGGCATCGTGAGCGCCAAGCAGCGCGACACCGGCGACTTCCTGCCGTTCATCCAGACCGATGTAGCGATCAACCCGGGCAATTCGGGCGGTCCGTTGATCAACATGCGGGGCGAGGTGATCGGCATCAACAGCCAGATCTATTCGCGTTCGGGTGGTTTTAAGGGCATCTCGTTCGCCATCCCGATCGACGAGGCGGTGCGCGTGTCCGATCAGCTCAGGACCACGGGCCGTGTGACGCGCGGTCGCATCGGTGTGCAGATCGACCAAGTGAGCAAAG
>JACMKW010000098.1 GCA_014379885.1 Rhizobacter sp. | reverse complement strand
GTAGACGCTGCCGATGACCACCGGGCGGTCGATGTCGCCCTCGATGAAGCTGACCAGCACCTCTTGGCCCAGGCGCGGCGTGTGGTGGCCACCCCAGTTGGCACCCGCCCAGGCTTGGCTCACACGCACCCAGGTGCCAGTGCTGTCGTCACCCGGCGCATTGCTGCCGGCGAGGTGGCTGAGTCGGTGAGCGCTGTTGGCACCACGCTGCCAGTGGAATTGAATCTTGACGCGGTTGTCGCGGTCGGTGTGCACCGGCTCGCTTAAGCCCACGACGATGGCAGTCTGCGCGCCTGCGACCTGCGGCCGGTCGAAGACGATGTCGCCGCGCTCATTCACACAGCCGGCGGCACGCACCGGAATGTTTGCATCTTGGGCAAGCAACTGAGCCTGGTAGATCGGCTCATCGGTGGCATTGGCCGGGCCTTTGAAGAGGCTGGGCTTGGGCGCACGCGCAGACGGCACGTCATTCGCCTGCTCGGCCTGGCCAGCAAAAGCCTGGGGCAGCTTTCCCAGCAGGCTTTGCAGGCTGGCGCCCAAGTCAGCGGTGATGTTGTTGCGGCCACGGTGTTGCACGGCCAGCGTGACCCAACGGGTGGCGGGGTTGACGCTCGAGTGCTCGCTCAGGGTGAAGGTGGTGGCACACGCAGCCTGGCGCAGCGCGCCCTGGGCCTGGTATTGGCAGGCCGAGGCCTGGATGGCTTCAAGCTGGCGCTGGATGATGCGTTGGGCCTGGGCTGAGTTCTCGTAGGCGTAGGCACCGGGCTGGTCGCGCAGGCTCAAGTGCATGTCGGCCGGGCTGAGCCGGGCGTCGCCACCGACTTGGGCGCTGGACTGCTGCACCGCGGTGTGGTCCCAGCTGGCAGCACTCATCTCGGTAGGGCCCAGGCGGCGACCCTCCTGGAAGCGGGTGAGGCTGTCTTCCTTGAAACTGGCGGCAGCGCTTTGCGTGTAGCGCACACGGGTTTGCAGGTTGGGTTGCAAGCAGCCGTTGTGGTCAGCGATCACCAAGGTGTGCTGCCCCAGGCTGTCGCCTTCGGCTGCGCTGTGTTCGAACCAGCAGAACAGGCCTTCTTCGGCGAGCAGGCGTTGCACGAAGGCAAGGTCGCTCTCGTGGTATTGCATGCACAGGCTGCGCCTTGGGTAGACGCTGGCATCGGCCAGCTCCCATCGCCACGCGGGCATGAGCTTGCCTTGTGCCTGGTAATCGGCAAACACTTCTTCGATGATTTGCATCACCGTCTTGTCTTGGAACACCCAGGCGTCTTGCCGATGGCCGAGAAAGGCCAACCAGGGTTCGATCGTCAGCTTGTAGCGCGCCAACCCGCCATCACTGCCCAGCAACGCAAACGCCGTGACATGGCCGTGGAAGGGGCGCAGCACGGTGGCGCTTTGCTGGGTGAGCAGATCGAGGCGCACGGGCTGGCCGATCAGCTCTTTGAGCTGCAAGTGAGCATTGGTGCTCAGGGCCAGCACTTCGAACTTGAAGCCTGCGGCAGCCGAACCACCGGGTGCACGCGGGCCGATGGTTTCAGTGCCTTGCATGCGCTCGGCCAGCAACACGTTGGGGCCGAGCGGGGTGTGCAGGCGCAGCAGCCGCTGGTTCTGGCTGGGCCCCAAGGCCGCCAGAAGAGCTTGCACGATGGATTGAACGGCAGACAAGGCGGTCATGTAAAAAAGGCTGTGGTGCGGCCACTCCGCATGCGAACTACCGAAGCCAGATCATCCCAGCGAGGCTGCTGAATCAGCAATCCCTCGTTGGGACGAAGCCGCGCAGATACAGGTGAGAGTTTGTAACTGGAAGGGTGCGCCGTGCACTGCGCTGGCTTCGACAGGCCCAGCCCGAACGGAGATCTGGGCGCACTCACTTGACGCTGTACTTGAACTTGCCGTCTTTGCCCGCGCCCACCTTGATGCGGGTGATGGCCTGGCCTTCAGCCATGCGCGCGAGCACGCTTTCGGCAATCTCTGGCAGCAAGGTGCCGTTGAGAATGTGGTCAACCGCCCGCGCCCCGGTGTCAACCTCGGTGCAACGCGCGAGCACGGCCTCCACCAAGCCTTCGTCGTAGTCGAACTGCGCCTTGTGGTTGGTGGCCACGCGAGCGGCAATGCGGCCAAGCTTCAGGCGGATGATCTGCTCCAGCACGTCGTCTGAGATCGGGTAGTACGGCACCACCTTCATGCGGCCCAGGAAGGCCGGCTTGAACGCCTTGTAGAGCTGCGGGCGCAGCTGCTCAGTGAGCGTGTCGGCGTCGGGCACCTCTTCTGGCGGTTTGTTGAGGCAGGCCTGCATGATGGCCTGCGAGCCGACGTTGCTGGTGAGGATGATGAGCGCGTTGCGGAAGTCGATCTCGCGGCCTTCGGCGTCGTCCATCACGCCCTTGTCGAAGACCTGGAAGAACATCTCCAGCACGTCGGGGTGAGCCTTCTCCACTTCGTCGAGCAGCACCACGCTGTAGGGGCGGCGGCGCACGGCTTCGGTGAGCACTCCCCCTTCGCCGTAACCCACGTAGCCGGGCGGCGAGCCCTTGAGGCCGCTCACGGTGTGGGCCTCCTGGTATTCGCTCATGTTGATGG
>JACMKW010000097.1 GCA_014379885.1 Rhizobacter sp. | reverse complement strand
GCCATCAAGGACTGCCCGGTGTTCGGCGGCAAGCTGAAAAGTTTTGACGAAGCCGTGGCCCTGAAGCGCCCCGGCGTGAAGAAAGTGGTTCGGGTCGGCGACAGCGCCGTGGCCGTGGTGGCCGACACCTGGTGGCGCGCCAAGACTGCGCTGGATGCCATGCCCATCGAATGGGATGAAGGGCCCAACGCACAAGTCAGCAGCGCCAGCATCGCCGAGACATTGAAAGCCGGGCTCGACGCGCCCGAGGCTGCGGTGGGCAACAGCAATGGCGACGCACGCGCGGCACTCGCGAGCGCCGCCCGCAAGATCGAAGCGGTGTACTCGTATCCGTATCAGAACCACGCGACCATGGAGACGATGAACGCGACGGCGAAATACACGCCTGAGCGCTGCGAAGTCTGGACACCCACACAAAACGGCGAAGCCGCGCTGGCCGCAGCCGCCGAGGCCTCGGGCCTGCCGCCGGAGAAGTGCGAGGTCTACAAGCTGCTGCTGGGTGGTGGCTTCGGGCGGCGTGGCGCCACACACGATTGGGTGCACCAGGCCGTGGCCATCGCCAAGCAGATGCCGGGCGCACCCATCAAGCTGATCTGGTCGCGCGAAGAAGACATGACACATGGCCGCTACCACCCGGTGACGCAGTGCAAGCTCAAGGCCGGGCTCGACGAACAAGGCAACCTGACGGCGCTGCACATGCGCATCTCGGGCCAGTCGATCGTGGCGGGTGTGTTCCCGCAGATGATTCGCGACGGCAAAGACCCGGTGGTGTTCCAGGGCCTGAATGCCCCCGGCCCCGAAGCCTCGATCGGATACACCGTGCCGCACCTGCTGGTGGATCACGCCATGCGCAACCCGCATGTGCCGCCCGGCTTCTGGCGCGGTGTGAACCTGAACCAGAACACGATCTATCTGGAGTGTTTCATCGACGAGCTGGCGCATGCCACCCAGCAAGACCCGCTGGCGTTTCGGCGCAAGCTGATGAGCAAGAGCCCGAAACATCTGGCCGTGCTCAACGCCGCTGCCGAGCGCGCGGGTTGGGGCAAACCGGCACCCGCCGGGGTGTACCGCGGGTTGGCGCAATGCATGGGCTTTGGCAGCTACGTGGCGGCCTGCGCCGAGGTGTCGGTCAGCACCGAGGGCAAGCTGAAGATTCACCGCATCGTGGCCGCCACCGACTGCGGCCACGCCGTCAACCCGCAGCAGATTGCAGCGCAGGTGGAGGGCTCGTTCGTCTACGGTTTGTCGGCTGCGCTGTACGGTGAGTGCACGGTGAAAGGCGGGCGCATCGAGCAAGACAACTTCAGCACCTACCCGGTGTTGCGCATGGACGAAATGCCCCCGGTCGAGACCATCGTGATGCCGTCAGGCGGCTTCTGGGGCGGTGTGGGCGAGCCCACCATCGCGGTGGCCGCACCGGCCGTGCTGAATGCGATTTTTGCGGCCACGGGCAAACGCATTCGCGATCTGCCGCTGAAGAATCACAGCCTGAAGAAGGCTTGATGCGACGACCGCTGGCTCTTGCCTGTCTTGCGCTCGCGGCTTGCGCGGCGCATGCGCAGTCGTTGACGGTGGTGGGTGATGCGATTCCCGACCCACTCACGGGCAGCGCGGGTGACGCTGCACGCGGCCGCGAGGTCGTGGCCGGTCGTCAAATCGGCCTGTGCCTGCTGTGCCACCCGGGCCCCTTCCCCGAAGAACGCCTGCAAGGCAACCTGGCGCCCGATCTCGCTGGCGCTGGCGCGCGCTGGTCGGCCGGCCAGTTGCGCTTGCGCATTGCCGATGCGCAGGTGCTCAACCCGCAGACCATCATGCCGGCCTACCACCGCAGCGAGGGCCTGCAACGGGTGGGGCCTGCGTGGCGTGGCAAGACCTTGCTGACCGCGCAGCAGGTGGAAGATGTGGTCGCCTACCTGCTTACCTTGAAATGATGATGCCCATGCAACGACGCGATCTTCTTCAACTGGGCCTGGCCCTGGGCGGCACGCTCATCGTGCGGCCGGCCTTTGCCACCGCGGCCGAGATGCAAGACGCCATCCGCGGCTATGCCAACGGTGCGCCGGTGCGGGTGGGCCGCGTGAAGCTCGATGTGTCGCCGATCGTTGAAAACGGCAACGCCGTGCCCATCACCGTGAGCGTGGACAGCCCCATGACCGCCGCCGACCACGTGACCGGCATCGCGGTGTTCAACGACCGCAACCCCGAGCGCAACATGGTGAACTTCGTGCTGGGGCCGCGCGCCGGTCGAGCCGTGGCGTCCACACGCATCCGGCTGGCCACCTCGCAGCAACTGGCGGCCGTGGCGCGCATGAGCGACGGCAGTTACTGGCTGCACAGCGTTGACGTGCTGGTGACGCTGTCGTCGTGCCTGGAGTGAGCGCAACATGGCCCGCACCCTGATCACCGCCCCCACCACCGCCAAGCGCGGCGACATCATCGAGTTGCGCACCCTCATCGCGCACCCGATGGAAACCGGCTTTCGCCCGGACAGCAACGGCCAGGTGAAACCACGCGACCTGATCCGCCGCTTCACCTGCCGCTACAACAACGAGGTGATTTTCAGCGCCGAACTCTTTGCCGCCACCGCCGCCAACCCGTACATCGCGTTCTTTACCGTCGCCACCGAAAGCGGCACGCTGAACTTCAGCTGGGAAGGCGACAACGGTTTTGCGCAGAGCGAGAGCGTGGTCATCAGCGTCACATGAGGCCACCTGACTCGTGACGTGCCTCAATGAAAGTCCGGTCTGGCTGAGGTCTGTCAGCAAACAGGCATTGCGTTGCTGGTTACTCGCAGTCGCCCTCACCCTCTGTGCCGCAGCGTGGGCCCAGCCCGACAGCCGCCGTTCGGGTTTCGACGACATGAGCCCGCAAACGCAGGCCATGCAACGCGACGACACGCAGAACCCCGCGATGCTGTGGGTGCAAGACGGTGCGGCGCTGTGGGAGCGTGCGCCGAACCCATCGGCCAAAGCGTGCGCGGGTTGCCATGCGGCGGCCACCACCTCGATGCGCGGCGTGGCGTTGCGCTACCCAGCCTTCGACGCGCAACTCAAGCGCCCGGTGAACCTGGCCCAGCGCATCAACCTGTGCCGCGAGCGCCACCAGGCGGCCCCACCCTTCGCCGCCGAAAGCCAGGAGCTGCTGGCGCTGGAAAGTTTTGTGGCGCTGCCCTCGCGCGGCCTGCCCATCGCGCCACCGAACGACGCCAAGCTGCAAGCTGCTCGCGAACGTGGCGCAGCGCAGTACCGGCAGCGCATCGGCCAGCTCGACCTGTCGTGCGCCCAGTGCCACGACGAGCGCGCCGGGCTCAAGCTCGGCGGCAGTGTGATCCCGCAAGGCCATGCCAACGGCTACCCGCTCTACCGGTTGGAATGGCAAGGCCTGGGCTCCTTGCAGCGCCGCCTGCGCAACTGCATGACAGGCGTGCGAGCCGAAGCATTCCCCTACGGCTCGCAAGCGCTGGTGGAGCTGGAGCTGTACCTGGCCTGGCGTGACCGAGGCATGAAAGCCGAGGCGCCGGCCGTGCGGCCCTGAGCGACAAACCGGCCATGTGCTGTTCGCACTGACCACAGGCCTGGGTACGCGCTGGCAAAACGGGTGCGAAATCGCATGCACCTGGGGGTTTTGTCAGGTGCCCGGCCCGCTTGCCGGGCACCTTGTCCCATAAACTGAACCTCACCCTGACGAAGAGGGCCCACCCGGAGAGTCACAAAACCATGTTGCTCCATGTGCCGACGATCTTTGTCGCGCTGTTTCTCTCCTGCGCTCTGTTTGTTTCCGCACTAACGTTCTCTCGCCCCCTGCGGGGTGCCGGTGTCGAACTCCGGCTGTGGGTGAGCAGCGTCTGGATGCTGCTGGCCTCGTTTGTGGCGCTGGCCTCCCGCGCCGTGGTGCCTGAATGGATCGCCGTGTTGTTCGGCAACGGGCTGGTCTTCTTCGCTCTGCACCTGATGAGCCGCGCCTTGCATCGCTTCGTGCTGGGGCAAGAATGGCCGCGTTGGCACACCGGCCTGATGTTGGTGGGGTGGCTGTGCACGGCAACGGTGATGGACTGGCCCTTGGCACATCGCACCATCGTCATCTCGCTGCTGCTTGCGGCCCATCTCGCAGTCATGGTGTGGCTCCTTGCCAGGCGGGGCTGGCACGCCGAAGCCTCCCTGCGCACGGTGGCGGTGACGCTGGGCCTCACCTGTGCGGCGCTACTCGTTCGCGTAGGCAACGCCGTGCTGCACCCGGAAGACTTCACGGGCTACTTCCAGGCCAGCCTGGGCAACGGCCTCACTTACCTCGCGTCGTTCCTGTTCCCGCTGGGCGCCGGTTACGGCTTCGTGCTGGCCAACCTGGAACGCACGGCGCACCGGCTCGACGCGCTCGCCGCACACGACAGCATGACCGGATGCCTGAATCGAGGCGCCTTCAACACCCTGCTGGGCAATGCCCTCGAACGCGTGCGGCGCGACGCCACCCCGGTCTCGCTGATCGTGATGGATCTCGACAACTTCAAACAAGTCAACGACACACGCGGCCACGCGACCGGTGACGCCGTGCTCACTGCCTTGGCCCAGGCGTTGCGCACCCGCCTGCGTGCGGCCGATGCGTTCGGGCGGCTGGGTGGCGACGAGTTCGCGGTGCTGCTGGTGGACACCGACATGCCCCGCGCCTTGAACGTGGCCGAGATGCTTCGTGCCACGGCCGAGGCGCTTGCGATCACCACGCCCGCCGGAGACACGCTGCGCATCACGGTCTCGATGGGTGTTTCGACAGCTTCGGCCGACCGACCCACGAGCGTAGAGCGCCTGCACGCCGAGGCCGACCAGTCCATGTACGCCGCCAAACAAGGGGGGCGTAACCAGGCCATGCGTCACGACACCGAACAACCGCCCTTTTTCGAGAACCCGGGCCAACGCTGCCCGGTCACGGTCTGACAACTCCCGTGTCGTCTTCATCGCACACGCCCTTGGCCTCGTAGGCGATTGACTACCCCTGCAGGGGCCATTGCCCGGCTGCGCCAAATGCGTTGTGCTGTGAAGAATGAACCAGCCGACAACATCAGGAGCCGCCGCCATGAGCAAGAACGCCTACATCCACAGCAAGGTGGTTTACCGCGAAGGTGATGGCCCCAACATCATCATCCCGAAGGGGCCTTGCGAAATTGAAGAGACCGCCCAAGACGTGACGATCAGCTGGGCCGATGGCGACACGCACGGCGCCACGGCGATCCCGATCTCTGATTTCAAGCGGTACGTCGCGAGCAAGGCCATCGAAATTCTCGAACCAAAGCCCGCGTGAACTGCTGGCACCCGATGTCTCAGGCCGAGATCTCAGGCCGAGCGGAGTATGTGCAGGCGTTTCGACAGGCTCAACGCGAACGGAGCTTGTTCAGCGCGCCGCGGAACGTCGAATCAGCGTGGCTTGCGCTTGACCGGCGCTGCGGCCTTGCCCAGCGGTGGCCTGCCCGACGCTTCGGGCCGCGTGGTTTCACCAGGGGCCAGTGTGAACAGCTTGGCCGCGCGACCCTTCAGCTCCAGCAGCTCGTTGGGCGTGACCGAATATTGCCCCGTCACCAGATCCACCTGAATGCCGAACTCCACTTCCTTCTTGCCGTTGGACAGCGTGCCCGAGGTGAACTCGTAGTCTGCGTCTTCGGCCGGCAGGCCCTGGGTGGAGGCGTCGTAGCCTTCGTACTCCACGCTGCGGATTTCGCCGCTGGCCAGATCCAGCATGCCACTGGACTTGATGATGCTGTCGCTCAGCTCGTCGGTGATCGTGATCGGCAGTTTGAGGTCCACGGCGTGTGCGAATGAAGGGCTGGGGTGGCGATTCTAGTGTCGCGCCAGCCCTTGCCGTGCGCGGCCCGCCGCCCCAGGCAGCGCAAGGTTCGAGGAGGCCCGTTTCACAGCCGATGGTTGCCCTCCCAGCGTGATCGAAACACCGTGTGCGGGTCGACCGGAGCGTTCCCGCTGACGTTGAGTTCATGCGACAGCAGAATGGCTTGATCCCATAACGCGTCTGCCATGACGTAGGGGTCTACCGCTCCCACCCAATCTGCTTCCCAGAGGCGCTCGGCAAGCGACGTGGTGTCTTGGTCGTCGAGCAAGGGGTCCAGGCATTTGATGGCCTCGCTGCAGGCGGCAATCCATGCACGTCGTCGGGTGAGTACGGGCAGCGTGCCCGCCGCGCGAGCTTCGGCCGCATCTTCCGGCCGACGGTGCCGGGTGTAGTACCAAAACGTCTCTGCAACTTGGGGCAGGCTTCCGTGGGGCGCCCGCGGCTGGAGTTCCATGAGCCGAGTCGCAAAGCGACTGATCCATTCGGACTTCTCGAGCATGAGCGACCTCCTTTTGCACTGACGCCATGCTCGCCCGTCGCCGCGCGTGTCAGTAGAGGCCAAACGCCGTTTTGCGTGCAGGCGGACTCTTACAAGAGCGTCTGGTGCTGATCGTCAACCGGAGTTTGCGCGGTTGAGGTCGCCAGCCAGTTCCTACATCAACTCGGGGTGAAGGCTGATCCCCAAGATCAGGCAGCCCTCTAGGCTTGGCCCAACCCTGAGTTAACGGAGAGCACCATGTCAGACGATCTGAAAAACCGTGGCGAACCCGACCGGTCTCGCATCAACTTGACGGAAGTTCACGAGGTTCGTTATTGGTCGCAAAAGTTTGGCGTCTCGGCCGAAGCGTTGCAAGCGGCGGTCAAGGCGGCTGGCTCGCAGGCCAAGGACGTTGAAAGCCATCTCAAGTCGGCCAAGAACTGACCGCAAGGCGACGTCATGGCCGCTCGATCCATTGCATCATTGACTTTGGGATTCGGGCTCGTCTCGATTCCCATCAAACTCTATTCGGCGACCGAGAGTTCAGCCTCAGTGGGCTTCAACCTCTTGGCCCCCGATGGGTCGCGCGTCAAGCAGCAGTACATCTCACAAAAGACCGAGCAGGTCATTCAGCGCAGCGAGATGGTGAAAGGCTATGAATTCGACAAGGATCGATTTGTGGTGTTCACCCCCGACGAACTGAAGGCGCTCGAATCTGAATCAAGCCATGTCATCGACATCGTCTCGTTCGTACCCGAGAAGGTCATCGACCCCATCTACTACGAAAAGGCCTACTTCCTAGGCCCAGACAAACGCGGTGCCAAGCCCTACTGGTTGTTGATCGAGGCCATGCGCAAGACCAAGCGTTGTGCGCTGGCCAAGTGGGCCTGGAAGGGCAAGCAATACCCAGTGCAGGTTCGGCCCACCGACGACGGGATGGTGCTCCAGCAGCTGCTGTACGCAGACGAGGTTCGTTCGTTGGCAGAGCTCGACATCGAACGGGTGGCTGTCGGTGCCGCCGAAGTCGCATTGGCGACCCAACTGATCGAGCAGATTTCGGTCGACGACTACGACCCGACGGCTTTCAAGGACGAGGAAAAGCTCCGTGTGCTGGCGGCCATCGACAAGAAGATTGCGGGCAAGAAGATCGTTGCGAATGAACCGAGCGAAGCACCTGCCGGCGGCCAGATCATCGACATCATGGAGGCGTTGCGCGCCAGTTTGAGCAAGAAGGCCGCGCCGAAAGCGGCAAAGCCCGCCACCGAGGCGAGCGCTGTGCCCGCCGGAAAGCTCACCGATCGAAAGCCGGCGCGGCGTGTCACCGCTGCGGCTGACACGACGCGCGCCCGCGCCAGAAAGTGAACGCCTCCGCGTCGACACATGCCTTCAGCATGCGACGTGTGCAGTCCATGTTGTCGCTTCCACCGAAGGTGATTTCCCGTCTGATCGAAGCCGGTTTTGTGACGCCGGCTCGCGGCCCCCGAAACTCGTTGCAGTTCTCATTTCAAGACGTGGTGGTTCTCAGAACAGCGCATCAGTTGCACGCAGCCCAGGTGCCGCCCCAAAAGATTCTGCGTGCGCTGACCTCGCTCAGATCTTCATTGCCCCCGCAGATGCCGCTCACAGGCTTGCGTATCGCTGCCATCGGCGGAGATGTCGCGGTGCTTCAGGGCGACCAACCTTGGGAAGCCGAATCGGGCCAGTTGCTGTTTGCGTTTGACGTGGCGCCGTCGGGGGCGGCCATCGAGTTCCTGGATCGCAAACGCGAACCGGCAACCGAGAGTTCGTTCGCAGCCGCTGCCACACCCTGGTTCGCCATGGCCGTGGCGCTTGAAGGCCACGACATTGCCAACGCCGAAAAGGCCTACCGGCAGGCGCTGCAGAGCGAATCGGATGAGCTGGCGGCCTGCATCAATCTGGGAGCCCTGCTTTGTGGTGAGGGGCGATGCCACGAAGCGGTGCAATTGTTGTCGGCTGCGGCGGAGCGTTTTCCCGCGGAGCCTTTGCTGCATTTCAACCTGGCAATTGCACTGGAAGACCAGCAGCGCCTGGAGGAGGCCCTGGACAGCTATGGCCGCTGCCTGGCGCTGGCTCCTGATCTTGCGGATGGGCACTTCAACATGGCCCGCTTGCATGACAAGCTGGGCCAGCCTCATCAGGCCTTGCGTCACTACAGCGCCTACAGGCGAAGCCTCAAGGCATAACGATTGGACAGGAACAAAGTGGACAGGAGCTTGCCTTCAGTGAATGCTGGCAGGGTCGAAGTGCGTGGCGCGCGCGAGCACAACCTCAAGAACGTCGACGTCGACATTCCCCGCAATGCGCTCGTCGTGTTCACCGGAATCTCCGGGTCGGGCAAGTCGTCACTGGCGTTCGGGACGATCTACGCTGAAGCGCAGCGGCGTTATTTCGAGTCTGTTTCGCCCTACGCGCGCAGGCTCATCGATCAAGTGGGTGTGCCCGCGGTCGATTCGATCGAAGGGCTGCCTCCCGCCATCTCGCTCCAACAGCAGCGTGGCACCCCGAACGCACGCTCGTCGGTGGGGAGTGTGACCACGCTGTCGAGCTTGATCCGCTTGCTGTATTCGCGGGCCGGAACTTACCCGCCGCGCCAGCCCATGCTGTATGCCGAAGATTTTTCGCCCAACACGGCGCAGGGCGCGTGCCCCACCTGCCACGGCCTGGGCAAGGTGTTCGAGGTCACCGAGAAGACGATGGTGCCCGACGGTTCGCTGACGATTCGCGAGCGGGCGGTTGCCGCCTGGCCCACCGCATGGCAGGGCCAGAACCTGCGCGACATCCTGGTGACCCTAGGCTACGACGTCGACACGCCGTGGCGAGACATCCCCAAAAAAGACCGCCACTGGATTCTGTTCACCGACGAGCAGCCCACGGTGCCGGTCTACGCGGGCTTCACGCCGGCGGAAGTTCGAGCGGCCTTGCGCCGCAAGGAAGCGCCGAGTTACCAAGGCACCTTCATCGGCGCCCGCAAGCATGTGCTGCACACTTTTGCCACCTCACAAAGCGCGTTGATGAAGAAGCGGGCTTCGCGTTTCATGGTGGGGAGCAAGTGCCCCCTGTGTGACGGCAAGCGCCTCAAGCGCGAGGCGCTGTCCGTCACGTTCGCGGGCCTGGACATCGGCGCGCTCTCGCAGATGTCGCTCGACGAACTTGCTCGGGCGCTGACGCCGGCTTCGCAAGGCGTGTTCGAGGCCGTTGCCCCAGGGGCGCTTGCGACCCTGAGCCGGGAGCAGGCGCGCAAGGACACGGTGAGGCGAGTCGAAGCCGGGGGTGCAGCGCACGCGGCCGCGAGCGACGTGCGGCGCACCGCCAACCTGTCTGAAGAAAAACGCATCGCAGCGCAGCGAATTGCAAGCAACATGGTCGCCAGAATCGCGTCGCTGCAGAGCCTGGGCCTGGGCTATCTGTCTCTTGACCGCAGCACGCCCACGCTGTCACCCGGCGAATTGCAGCGCCTGCGCCTGGCCACGCAGATCCGGTCCAACCTGTTCGGCGTGGTCTACGTGCTCGACGAACCTTCTGCGGGGCTGCACCCCGCCGACAGCGAGGCCTTGATGCAGGCGCTCTGGGCACTCAAGGAGTCGGGCAACTCCATCTTTGTGGTGGAGCACGACCTGGGCATCATGCGCCGGGCCGAGTGGTTGGTCGATGTGGGGCCGGATGCGGGCGAGCGGGGTGGCCATGTGCTCTACAGCGGGCCACCCGAGGGGCTGAGAGAGATCAGCCATTCACACACGGCCAAGTACCTGTTTGCGCAGCCCGCTGGCGCACGCCGGGAACCGCGTGTCGCCCGGGGTTGGTTGGAGCTGCGGGGCGTGGAGGTGAACAACCTCGCCGGCGTTGATGCGAACTTCCCGCTTTGCACGCTGACGGCGGTGAGCGGGGTTTCCGGATCGGGCAAGTCGAGCCTGGTGACGCAGGCGCTGGTCGGGCTGCTCGTCGAGCATCTGGGGGGTGACCTACCTCCGCCGGACGACGATGCTGACGCCCACCCGCTCGACAACGTGCCTCGCGGCAACGGCCGCATCGTGGCGGGCATAGGCGGCATCAAGCGCCTGGTGCAGGTCGACCAGAAGCCGATTGGCCGCACACCGCGCTCCAACCTGGCCACCTACACCGGCCTGTTCGATCACGTGCGACGGCTGTTTGCGCAGACGCCCGCGGCCCGCGCCAGACGCTTCGATGCCGGGCGGTTTTCTTTCAACGTGGCCAAGGGGCGCTGTGCAACCTGCGAAGGAGAAGGCTTCGTCAGCGTCGAACTGCTGTTCATGCCCAGCGTCTATGCACCCTGCCCCGTGTGCCACGGTGCGCGTTTCAACGAAGCCACGCTCAAGGTTCAGTGGCACGCCAAAAGCATTGCCGATGTGCTGAACATGACAGTGGACGAGGCACACGCCTTTTTTGCAGCCGAGACCAGCGTGGCCAGACCGCTGGCCTTTCTGAGCGACATCGGCCTGGGCTATTTGCGCCTAGGGCAGCCGGCCACCGAACTCTCGGGAGGTGAAGCCCAACGCATCAAGCTCGCCACCGAGTTGCAACGAGCCCAACGTGGGGATGCGCTTTATGTGCTGGACGAACCAACTTCAGGCTTGCATGCGGCCGATGTCGACAAGCTGATGAACCAACTGCAGGGGCTTGTCGACGCGGGCAACACCGTCATCGTGGTCGAGCACGACATGCGGGTCATTGCCGAATGCGACTGGGTCATCGACATGGGCCCGGGGGGCGGCACTTCAGGCGGCCGCGTGGTGGCGAGCGGAACGCCGCAACAGCTTGCAAACTGCCGTGAAAGCCGCACAGCTGACTTCCTAAGGCCGCACTTCGCTCCCCATCACGGCCAGGCTCGGCCAGAACGTGTCAAACCTCGCGCGTCCGTTCGTCGATGATCTTCATCAGCGTTGCCGGGTCCACCGGTTTGGTCAGGTGTTCGTTGAAGCCCGCGGCCAGCGCGCGGGTTCGATCAGCCTCCTGCCCATAGCCTGTCAACGCGATCATCGGTACTGCCTGCATCGCCGGCAACTGGCGCAGCTCGGTCGCAATCTGGTAGCCATTCTTTCCTGGGAGGCCGAGGTCCATCACGACGGCATCGAATGGCGCTGACGCCATTGCTTGCAACACCTCCGCGTAATTTCGGGCCTGGGTGACACGATGACCCATCAGGTGCAACAACTGGGTGGTTGTCTCCATGGCATCCACGTCGTCTTCGACCAGGAGCACATGGCGGGCCACAAGCGCCGCTTCATCGGCCGTGTTGGCCAGGGGGGTGATCTGCGTCGCTTTGGGCAGCGTCACCCGAAACGTGGCGCCAGTGCCGTTGCCCTGGCTCTCGGCGCACACCTGCCCGCCATGAAGGGCGATCAACTGTTTCACCAGGGCGAGGCCGATGCCCAGCCCGCTCGGCATGCTGCCTTCCTTGGGAGGGCCTTGTACAAAAGGCTCAAAAATGTGCGGCATGAGCGCAGGCTCGATGCCCATGCCCTGGTCTTTGACCTCCACGAGCGCCTCCGATCCAGTGTCTCGGACGGACACCCGGATTTCAGTGCCCGGTGGAGAGCATTTCAACGAGTTCGACACCAGGTTGTTGACGATCTGTTCAAGCCGCACGGGGTCACCTTGAACCCACACATCCTCAGCCTGAATCGTGATCAGGTGACCGGCGGCGCGTTCGGTCGCACGCAGGGCTTCTACACAACGCCGCACGCAGTCGGCAAGATTGAGGAAGGTGGTTTCCAGCTCGATCTTGCCGGACACGAGCCGACTCACATCAAGCAAGTCATCGACGATGTGGCTCAAATGCCGGTTCTGTCGCTGAATGATGGCGAGGAATTTTTCTTTCGCCTCTGGCGCCGTGCGGGAGTTGCCGAGCACGGCTGTCGCGCCTGAAATCGCTGCCAGCGGATTCCTCAACTCGTGCCCCAGCAGCGCCAGAAAGTGATCCTTGGCGGTGTTCTGCCTTTGCGCCTCTTCCCGCAGTGCCGTCTCGCGCTCCAACAGCAGATACCGCTCCCTCTCGGCCGCTTCTCTGGAACGCCTTTCAGAAGCAATCGATCCCCCAGCGTCAGCGATCGCCTGGTACAGCTCGTTCACCTCTTGCAGGGTGCTTTTCTCCATGACGGGAATGACACCCTTTCCCACACTGCCTGCGCCTCGCGAGGCGACATCGATCACGTGAATGAAAGTTCGACCTTGAAAAGTGGCAGCGATGATCGCCGCTGCCAAGGCCAGCACGCCAGCAGCCCCGAGCCAGAACACCGCCCGGGTGGCAGACGCTTCAATCGTTCCAACCGGTGCCGCAACTGCCACGGTCCAGCCGGTGAGATCGGAGTGCGTGAAGGCGTCGTACGAGTCGACCCCTTCCAGCGTCGAGTGGCGAATCAGCCCTTCGTTGGCTGATGCCGCGGCGGCCACGAGCTCGGGCCGCGCAAGCTGCCCAAGACGCGCTTCGGCATTCAAGTTGCGCGAGATGAACCTGCCCGCCCGATCGATCACCGCGATGGTGGCAGACGAGCCATTTTTCACATTGAGGGCAGAGGTTTTCCAGTGGTCCACAGAAAACGCCTGTGCGACCACATACCGCTTGCCGTTCCATTCTTTGGTGGGCATGTACAAGGTGGTGAGGAGCTTCCCGGTGACCGGGCCGTTGATCAAGTCGGTGACGAGCACGCGGTTGGTTGCCAAGACCTGTGCGACCCGCTCCGCAGCCGTTGGGGGCGGAGGCGGGGTACCAAAGGGCACCGCCGTGTTCAGCACCTGGGCCCCTGTGTCGTCCAGCAACAAGGTCCAGACGTGCGCTTGATTGACCGCCAGTGCCTCTTTATAGAAGCCCTGGAAGTTGCCGGTTCTCAAATGGTCAGATTGCCCGAGCGCCGTCAGGGCGCCGATCGACCGTTGAATTTCACGATCAACCAGGAGGGCCGACGCCCGCACGGTCTCGCGCAGCCCGCGCAGCGCCGCCTGCCGTTCCCCGTCGCGCACCTGGTCGACAGCAACGACGGCCGCCAGAAAACCGGGCACGAAGACGACGGCAGCAATGAGAAGAAGTTGGGCTCGGATTCGCATGCCCGGTTCTAGCACAGCCACCTGGCCCTGGCGGAACTGCCATCACTCAGAGGCCCGGCCCACCGCAGGCGTGTCCAGCTACGCGTGGCGAGCGGCGGCCACCAAATCGTGAATGAAATCCAGCTTTCGAATCACTGGCGCCGAGATCACGAAGGGATAGCTGTCGTGGCTGCCCAGGCTGCGCGACATGGCGTTGACGAACTGAGCAACGGGCAGCCAATCTTCCACCACCGATTTTTCAATCGACCCCGCTTGCAGAACCAGGGCAGACGGTTGAACCGCCGGAGCGCCCGGCATGGCGTTTTGCAGTTGCACGCCCCAGGCGGCGGCGGTCTCCAAGCCATCTTGCAGGTGCATGTAGTGCGCCCAACATTCGGCCCAGTCTTCCCAAGGGTGCGAGCTGGCGTAGGAGCTGACGAACTCCTGCGCCCAATCCACCTGCGGGTTCGCGTAGTGCGCCTCAAGCGCGGCCGCGTAGTCTGCCCGCTCGTCGCCGAACAGCTCGCGGAACGCATCCAGGCAACTCGACGTGGCGATCAAGCGATCCCAGTAGTAGTGCCCGATTTCGTGGCGGAAATGACCCAGCAAGGTGCGATAGGGCTCATGCAGCCGAGAGCGCGCCTTTTCTCGGCGGGCATCGTCTGCCTCCGCGATGTTGAGCGTGATGACGCCGCTGTCGTGCCCCGTCAGAATCTTCTGGCCCGGGGAAAGCTCTTCCAGAAACTGGAAAGACACGCCTGCTTCAGGATCTGTGGCCTTGTCCGCCACAGGCAGCTGCATGGACAGCAGGCTGTAGAACAGCCGGCGTTTGGCTTGTTCGATGGCCAGCCAGTACCCCAGGTTTTCGGGCTTGCTCAATGCCGGCACGATGTGCGTGGTGCGACACGACGCGCAAAGCTGCTGGTCGGCCTCGGCAGGGAGCATCCAGTTGCATACCTGCAGGGACACGTAGTTGTCGCAGGGCTTCATGGCGGGTCGATCCGTCACCCGGACCCACCCCTGCTGGCCGATCTCGAAGGCGCCCATGACCAGCTCGTCTGGCACAAAGCCCAGCTGCGCCCCGCAGTTTTCGCACACGACATTCTCAAAGAAGACACGAACACCGCAGCGCTCACAGGTCAAAGTTCTCATCGCAGCCTCAAGGTGGCGGTGGAAAGGATCGTGTGATGTTCGGCGAGGCGCTGCGGCCAGGCGGCAGGACGGCGGCCTGAAACCGCGTAGGAATTTCAAGACGATGGCGTGAGCGGGGTTTCCATGCACACGGCGGCAGCCTGGAGGGCGAACCACAACCCACGGCCACACGCTTCAACTCAGGCTGCCGCGCCTCTGCGTGCGGCAGTGAGCGCGGGTTTGTCAGCGGCTAGGGTCTGCGCGGCGCCCGCTTTGCGCGCAGCGAACGCACGACCTGCACCGTGCACATCAGTGTGACGGAGGCTCCCATGGCGATCGGCAAGAGCGATCCGGTGATTTCCGTGAGCCAGGCTCCGGCAAATGTGCAGGCAAGCCCGGCGCCATAAAGACTGAACAAATGCTGTTTGGCGGCCATGGCAACGTCAGAAGCGAAGGTGAACCAGTCTGGCATTCATCGGCTCCGGTGGGGCCGTAGTTTTGGAGCACTTTTTCGCGCCAAGTGCAATCAATTGCGACGTAGGAGTTGCCTGACAGTTGCTCGGCCCGCGCGCCGAGCCACGCCAGCGCCCCACGCTGATGGCCGGAGTTCGAGTGTGCGAACACAGTGTGTGCACTCGTCAAGTCTGAACGAGCGGCAGGCATCGGCATCGCTCGATGCCCTTCTTACGAAGCAGGAGATTGAAATGAATGAAAAACCTTTGATGACTGGCCTCTTCCCCGACCGAGAGAGCGCAGAACGCGGCTACAACGCGTTGTCTGAGCGCGGTTACTCCTCGAAAGATGTGAACGTGGTCATGTCGGACGACACCAAGGAGCGGCACTTCGCTGCAGCTGGCACGGAAACAGAGCTTGGCAACAAGGCTGCTGAAGGTGCAGGCGTTGGCGGCGCCATCGGCGGCACCTTGGGTGCCATCGCCGCGGCCGTCGCTGCGGTGGGTACCTCCATCGCCATCCCGGGCTTGGGCCTGGTGATCGCTGGCCCGCTGGCTGCGGCCATTGCCGGGGCGGGCGCAGGCGCTGCCACCGGTGGATTGGTTGGCGCGCTGGTGGGTTGGGGCATGCCCGAAGAGCGTGTCAAGCGCTACGACGAAGGCATCCGCAAGGGT
>JACMKW010000096.1 GCA_014379885.1 Rhizobacter sp. | reverse complement strand
GTCGAGCAAGTACAGCTGGCTGGCAAACGAGCCCATGCTGTGGCCCAGCAGGATCAAGGGCAGGCCGGGGTGCTGCGCCTTGGCAAACTCGCTCACCGTCATCATGTCGGCTACCAGGCCGGTGAAACCACGCGGCCCGAGGTCGCCCTTGGCATTGCGCAGCGCCGCTTCTTCGCCGTGGCCGCGATGGTCGTTGGCATAAACAGTGCAGCCCACCTGCGTGAGCGCCTCGGCCAGCTCGCGGTAGCGGCGCGGGTGCTCGCCCATGCCGTGTGCAATCTGCACCAGCGCACGGGCCGGGCCGGGCGGCGCCCAGGCGAACACCTGGATCGGGTAGCCGTCGTTGGCGGGCACGCTGTGGAGGGTTTCGGGGGCGGGCATGCGCGGGTTCCTTTTGTCGGTGCGTCAATGTTTGAGACAAGCGGCGTGCCCTGGCTCAAGCGAACCGTATTGTGTCAAGCCCGCTCGACTGAAGGGTGGAGAGAGGCACCCGCCTGAGAAAGCAGATCGACATATGCGCCTTCAACAAGCTGCGACGACCTGACACCGAGCTGGGCCATGAGATGGTGAGCTTCCTGAACGCCGACCTCTGCCGACTCACCTTCTTGGAGCACAACCTCCAGCTCCAGGAAGTGACCCAGGTGTTTGACCCGATCGAGGTGCACCCGTGTACGCCCGACCATGAACAGCGTGCGGTGCTTCTGCACTCGGCCCGCCTGCCCATAGGCCTGGGACAGGGCGTCGCGCAAGGTGTTTGGAGATGAGGTGGGTGAACGAAGATAGAACGACTCTTTCGGGCCTTGTTGATTGGCTCGCCGATAGAAGATGAGTTCGCCCTCTTCTTTGGAGAATGCTCGCAGCTTCATTCTTCCGTTCTCGCAGGCGAAGAACGTATCGTCTTGAAGGATCTCGGTCGGGCCTTCGTCTGCAAGGGCTGCAACCTTGGGCAGCAAGGACTCGACGCTCTCGATGTGCGCTTTGACTTCAATATTTCGAGGCATGCGCAGGGCATTTCATCTGTCAATGAAGGTGGCTCACAACCCACAACCACGCGGGCGCTGTGAGCGCGAAGGCGAATGTCGACAGCGCGATCGCCGCCGTGGACTCGGCCTCCTGGGTTTCGTAGCGCTGCGCAAAGATCAGCGCGTTGTTGCCCACCGGCAGCGCGGCGGCCATCACCACCACCGACAGCGGCAAGCCAGTGAGGCCGAACCCCCAGTGACCCACCACCAGCACCACGGCCGGCAGCAGCACCAGCTTGAGCAGCGAGAGCGTGATCGCACCCTTGGCAGACGTTTTGAGCCCGTACTGCGCGAGCGACAGGCCGATCAGCACCAGGCACAACGGCACCACCGCCTGGCCCAGTTGCAGCAGCACTTCGTCGATCAGCTTCGGCGTGGGCGCACCGAGCGCGTTCCAGACCAGGCCCGCGAGGATGGGCAGCACCACCGGGTGGATGATGGTCTTGCGCGCGGTGTCGGCCAGCATGCGCCCGATGTGCGCGTCGGCCTGACCTTGGCGCGCGCGCTCGCGCGCCAGGTCCAGCTCGACCAGGGCGGTGAGCACGGTCAGCAGCGTGAGCGCATGCAGGCTGACGATGGCCACGTGGATGGGCAAGCCTGCCTCGCCGAACATGGCGGCCGCCATCGGAATGCCCAGTTGCACCGTGTTGCCGAAGGTGGCGGTGATGGCACGCACGCTGGGTGCGGCGGTGGGCAGGTCGCTGCGGCGGCGCTGCCAGACGTACACCGCCAGCATCAACGCCACCACTGGCACGAAGAAAGCCGCCAGCGTGCCCCAGGGCATGGTGAAAAAGTCGATGCGCGAGGTGGTGCGAAACAGCAGCGCCGGCACAAAGATGTAGAAGGCCGCGTTGCTCAGCACACGCGCCGGGTCGTTGTTGCCCAGCCAGCCCTTGCGCCCTGCGGCGTAGCCGATGGCCACCATCAGCATGATGGCGACGAGCTTGAGCAGGATGACGGAGAACATTCAGGGGAAGCAGGCACGGTACACCGCGCCTGCCGTGAGGGTCACTCGTTTCAGTTGAAGTAGTACATCAGGTAGACGCCGCCATGGCTGCCGTCCACATCGCTGAGGAACGGGTAGGTCTTGGACTTGAACTTCTCCGACACGTAGCGCAGCTTGAGGCCCAGGTTGCGCCCGAACGTGAACTCACCTTCGACCACGCTGCCCCAAGTGGGCTTGAAGTCTTCGTTCAGGATCGCGCTGCTGGCGGCGCCCGAAGCGCGGGTCTTGGCACCCGAGGTGTAGCGCGCTCCACCGCCAAGCCGAAACACATCGTTCAACCGAAAGTGGCCCAGCAGCTCGACCGGCGTGCGCTCGAAACGTACGTTGCCGTTCGACGCATTGGCGCGGTCGAAGTGGTAGCTCACGATGGCTTGTGCCGACACCAGCGGCGTGAACTGGAGCTCCAGCCCCCCGCTGAAAGCGATCAAGCCACCCGCGTGCACCTTGGCGGAGTCGCCGTTGGTGTAGGTGACGTCGGCAATGGTGTCACCACCAAAGGTGAGGCCCATGCCAATCAGCGGGCGCACCTGCACCCCTTGCGCAAACGCCCCTCCCGTCATGGCCAGCAACATGGTTGCGCAGGCAATGCTCTTCTTCATGCAAATCCCCTAGATGATTGTGTTGAAAAAGCCCTCGTGCGCGTCGTCTGATGAGACGCATCACAAGAACCCGGGGATTGTGCCGCAGCCGCTCAGGCTGCTTTCTTGGCCGCCGCCTTCTTGGCCGCAGGTGTCTTCGCCGCCGGTGCCTTGGCCGCACGCGGCTGGAACTCAAAGCTCACCTTGCCTTCTTTCTTGTCGAAGGCCAGGAAGGCCTTGAACTTGCGGCGGGTCTTGTTGGAGACGAAGTTTTCCAGCAGGTCGGTCTTGCCGGTGGCCAGCAGCTTGGTCATCTGCTCGCGCGCCACGGGCTGCTGCAGGATGATCTTGCCGCTCTTGAAGTCGCAGGTGACGTTGGCACCGACCGCGTGTTCACACACGTAGCTGCTGCCGTGTTCGAACACACGCCCCTGGTCCTTGGGGCAGGCGCCGAGCGACTCTTGCGCCGAGAAGTCGATGGGCTCGCCTGATTCGCCTTCTTTCTTGGCGTCTTCACCAAAGTCGAATTCGAGCTTCCAGTTCTTGATTTCGTCGTCGAACACCAGCTTGAGCTCGGCGGTGAACGGCCAGCCCGCCTTGGAGCGAAAACCTTCGAGCGGGCCGATTCGCTTGTTGGCCAAAAACTCCTCGACCTCGGGCAACTCGAAGCTGCGGCTGCCCGGGATCTTGCCGATGGAGAAACCACAACCCTCGGCGTCTGCCGTCTTGCCACTGCAGGTGAAGCGGCGGTAGTTTTCTTTCACCACACCGCCGCAGTTGGGGCACGGTGTCTTGAGCGTGGCGTAGTCGCCGGGGATGGTGTCGCGGTCGTATTCCTTGGCCTTGGCCACGATGCGCTGCGTCATGGCGGCGATCTCGGCCATGAAGGTCTCGCGGCTCAGGTGGCCCTTTTCCATTTCCGAGAGTTGGTACTCCCAGTTGCCGGTGAGCTCGGGCTTGGTCAGGTCTTCCACGCCCAGGCCGCGCAAGAGCGTGGTGAGCTGGAAGGCCTTGGCCGTGGGAACCAGCTCGCGGCCATCGCGGTAGATGTATTTCTCCATCAGCAGGCCTTCGATGATGACTGCGCGCGTGGCAGGTGTGCCCAGGCCTTTCTCTTGCATGGCCTCGCGGAACTCTTCGTCGTCGATCAGCTTGCCCGCACCTTCCATGGCGCTCAGCAGTGTGGCTTCGGTGTAGCGCGCGGGCGGCTTGGTCTTGAGCCCGTTCGCATCCGCACTCTCGGTGCGCACTTTTTCGCCCTTCTCTACGGCCACCAGATTGGCATCGTCTTCCTGCGCTTCGCGCCCGTAGACCGCCAACCAACCCGGCTTGACCATCACCTTGCCGTTGGTCTGGAAGCTGTGCCCCGCGGCAACAGAAATCCGCGTGGTGACCTGGAACTCGGCCGGCGGAAAGAACACCGCCAGGAAGCGCTTGACCACCATGTCATACAGCTTGGCTTCGATCTCGGTCAGGCTCTTCGGTGCGACGAGCGTCGGGATGATGGCAAAGTGGTCCGACACCTTGGCGTTGTCGAAGATGCGTTTGTTGGGCTTGACGTAGCCCTCTTTGATCGCCTTCTTGGCATGCGTGGCCAAGGCCTTCAGCGGGCCGGGCATGTCTTCGCTGGCGATCATCTCCATGGTGTTCTTCACCACGGCCACATAGTCTTCGGGCAAGAACTTGCTGTCCGTACGCGGGTAGGTCAGGGCTTTGTGTTTTTCATACAAGGCCTGCGCGATGGAGAGCGTGGTCTTGGCGCTGAAACCGAAGCGCGAGTTGGCCTCGCGCTGCAAGCTGGTCAAGTCGTACAGGCCCGGCGCGCTTTGGGTGCTGGGCTTGCTCTCTTCAGTCACCGTGGCGGGCTGGTCGCGTGCTGCGTCGGCAATGGCCTTGGCGTCTTTCTCGTTCCACAGGCGGTCAGCGCGCAACTCAACGTCGTCGGCGTTCTTCTTCCACTTGGTGTCGAACCACTTGCCTTCGTACTCGCCCGCATGCGCGGCGAAGGTGGCCTTGATTT
>JACMKW010000018.1 GCA_014379885.1 Rhizobacter sp. | reverse complement strand
CGTGACGGTGTCGCCAATGGCCATGCGCACGTCTTTCTCGACCTCATAGCCCTTGACCAGGGTGACGCCGATCACGAACACCGCCATGCCCACGTGGGCCAGGTGCATGCCCCAGTACGCACGCGGTGGCCAACCCGAGCGCAGGCGCTCCCGAATCTGAAAGGCGCTGCTGGCGATGATCCAGACCGCCAGCAACAGGCCCAGCGCAACGAAGGGCGTCCATTCGCCGATCAGCAAAGGCAGCACGGCACCGGCCACCACGGCCAGCACGGCGGCTAGGCGCAGGCGCTGCGCCATGTCGCGTGCGTCGGCGTGCTTCCAGCGTGCCAGCGGCCCCACGGCCATCAGGAACAAGAGGGGCAGCATGATCGGCACGAACACCGAGTTGAAGTAGGGCGGGCCGACCGACAGCTTGCCCATGCCCAACGCATCGATCAGCAGCGGGTACAGCGTGCCCAACAGCACCGAACCACAGGCCACCACCAGCAGCACGTTGTTGACCAGCAGCAGGGTCTCGCGCGAGAACAGCCCGAACGCGCCGCCCATGCTGACTTTGGGGGCACGCCAGGCAAACAGCACCAGCGAGCCGCCGATCACGACCACCAGGAACGCGAGGATGAAGACGCCGCGTGCGGGGTCGGTGGCAAACGCGTGCACCGAGGTCAGCACACCCGAGCGCACGAGGAAGGTGCCCAGCAGCGAGAGCGAAAACGCGGCAATGGCCAGCAGCACCGTCCAGTTCTTGAAGCTGCCGCGCTTTTCGGTGACGGCGAGCGAATGGATCAGCGCCGTGCCCACCAGCCAGGGCATGAACGAGGCGTTTTCCACCGGGTCCCAGAACCACCAGCCCCCCCAGCCCAGCTCGTAGTAAGCCCAATAGGAGCCGAGAGCGATGCCGATGGTGAGGAACACCCAGGCGACGTTGGTCCAGGGCCGTGACCAGCGGGCCCAGGCGGCGTCGAGCCGGCCGGCCAGCAGGGCGGCGATGGCGAATGCAAACGCCACCGAAAAGCCCACGTAGCCCATGTAGAGCATGGGCGGGTGAATGATGAGCCCGGGGTCTTGAAGCAGCGGGTTGAGGTCACGGCCGTCGGCAGCGGCGGGCAGCAAACGCTCGAACGGGTTGGAGGTGAGTAGCATGAAGAGCAGAAAGCCTGTGCCCACCAGCCCCAGCACGGCCAGTACGCGCGCCACCATGGCCTGCGGCAACTGGCGCGACAGCAGGCTGACGGCACAGGCCCAGCCGGTGAGCATCAGCAACCACAGCAGCAGCGAGCCTTCATGGCCCCCCCAGACGGCGGCGGCGCGCAAGGTCGTGGGCATCTTGGAGTTGGAGTGGTTGGTGACGTAGGCCACCGAGAAGTCGTTGGCCAGAAAGGCCTGCATCAGGCAACCGAAGGCAAAAGCCACCAGCACGAACTGCGTTTGAGCGGCCGGGCGGGCCAGGGCGATCCAGCCGGCGTGTCCCTTGTGTGCACCGATCAGCGGAAGAACGCCCTGTGTAATCGACACCAGCAGGGCGAGGATGAGGGCAAGGTGGCCGAGCTCTGGCGTCATTTGATTGTCTTTCCCATCTTGGCGGCTTCAGCTTTGTCGACCGCGTGCTTCGCTTCGGGTGGCATGTAGTTCTCGTCGTGCTTGGCCAGCACCTCGGCGGCGACGAACTCGCCGCCCGGACCCAGCTTGCCTTGCACCACGGCGCCTTTGCCCTCCTTGAACAGGTCGGGGAGGATGCCGGTGTAGCTGACAGCCACATCCTTGGCGGTGTCGGTGATGACGAAGTGCACCGTCATCTGGTCGCGCTTCAGGCTGCCTTCACGCACCATGCCGCCCACACGGAAGGTCTTGTTCCTGGGCGCCTCGCCGCCGGTCACTTGCGTGGGCGTGAAGAAGAAGGCGACATTGCTTTGCAACGCGTTGAGCACCAGACCGGCGGCCACGCCGAGTCCGGCCAGGGCCCCCACGACGAGCGCAATGCGTTTGTGGCGTGGCTTCATGAGCGCCCCCAAACCTGCCGCTTCGCGTCAGGCCCCCCGAGGGGGTCAAGGAACCTCGGGAGCGGCCCTTCGTTTCCTTGGGAGCGTGGGACCTGAGCGTGGTCAGGCAGGCGGAGGGTGTTCATGTGAGCGGGGGCTCTCGTTGGTTCGTGAACTTGTGGGCTGAAGGCAAGCTGAATGCTGGTCAGCCGCGCAGATTATCCGCGCACCCCGTATGTGCTCGCGCAAGCTGGCGAGTTCCGTACTTGTAGCACTCGCGAGTGCGCCGACCTAGCAGTGTCCGTATCTTGTGCGACCGTGTGTAAGGCCGTCGCCGTTTGCCAACTAATGACGTTATTTTCCGGGTCGTGAGGCCTGATGATTCGGCCGGAGATAACGGGCCCGAGCTGCGTGCAGCGCCTGGGGCCTAACAGACAACAGAAACGGAGAGAACCTTGAACCCATCTCGTGAACACTCGGAGTGCCTGGAGTAGCCATGCTGTTTGGCTCACCCAAGCCCACCCCACGCGCGGTCGACATCGACCGTGGCTTGGGCCGTGCGTTCGCGCAGGGTGAATGGCTCAGCCGCGAAGAAGCCATCATGGGCACGGCGATCCGTGTGGAGCTGTGGAGCGAAGATCGCGCGGCCGGTGAAGCGGCAATCGACGCCGTGATGAACGAGATGCACCGCATCGACCGCACGATGAGCCCGCACAAGGCCGACTCCGAACTGTCGGTCATCAACCGCGAAGCCGCACGCCACGCCGTGCCACTGAGCGATGAGATGCTGCGCCTGATCTCGCGCGCCAACGAATTTTCTGAGATGTCTGACGGCGCATTCGACATCACCTATGCCGGCGTCGGCCAGCTGTACGACTACCGCCTGGGCATCAAGCCCAGCGACGAAGCGCTGGCCCAGGCCCGCGCCACGGTGGGCTATCGCAATCTCATTCTTGACCGCAAGGCCCGCACATTGCGTTTTGCGCGCCAAGGCATGCGCATCGACCTGGGCGGTTTCGCCAAGGGCCATGCGGTGGACAACAGCGTCGACATCTTGCGGCGCCACGGCATCGTGAATGCCACGGTGGCCGCCGGTGGCGACAGCCACGTGATGGGCGACCGAGGTGGGCGCCCCTGGAGCATCGGCATTCGCGACCCGCGCCGCCCCGGCGAAGTGGTGGCGGTGCTGCCGCTCGAAGACGTGGCAATTTCAACGTCCGGTGACTACGAGCGCTTCTTCGAACAAGACGGCGTGCGTTGCCACCATGTGATCGATCCACAGACCGGCAAATCGCCGAGTGGCGTGCGCAGCGTGACCATCCTCGCGGATGACGGGCTCACGACCGAAGGGTTGTCCAAGTGTTTGTTTGTGATGGGTTTGGAGAAGGGCATGCGGCTCGTCGAGTCGCAGGCCGGTGTCGATGCGGTGGTGGTGGATGCGTCCGGTGTCCTGCACTACTCGTCGGGTCTGTTGAATGGGGCTTCGCAGCCTCGCCAATGACCCGAATGTCGTTTGTGATTGATCGGACTCGTATGGAGGCGAATATGAAAAAAGTCCTGACAAGAATGCACGTACTGGCGTGCGCGTCCGCGGCGGTGAGCATCTTGCTCGCAGGTTGCGGCAGCGGCAGCAGTAGCAGCACCGACGCTGGTGGCACCGTCACGGTCGCGGGCGATGTGCCCCTGGCCTACGTAAAGCGCTCAACCGCGCTGAGCATGAACCCGACCGATGGCGCGCCCAGCGCGGCCGGTGGCGACCTGATGGTGCGCGAGAAATCGTCGCCCAGTGCGCCCGAGCACAACATCACTGCCTCGATCACCAAGGGGGTGGGCGACGCGTCTGACCCCGAAGTCTCGTACGACGGCAAGAAGATCGTGTTCGCGCTGCGCTGCCCGACCTCCAACAACACCGGTGGCAGCACCGCTTGTACCGGCCGCTGGAACATCTGGGAATACGACATGACAGCGAGCGGCCTCACCGGCGGCTCGCTGCGCCGCCTGACCAGCTCAGCGCAAGACGACGACGCCGACCCGGCCTATCTGCCCGCAGGCAATGGCTTCGTGTTCAGCTCGAACCGCCAGGCCAAGTCGAGAGTCAACCAAGCCCTGGGCCAGTCCTACAAGGCGCTCGACGAGTACGAGCGCGAGCAGGTGATGAACCTGCACACGATGGACATCAATGGCGGCAACATCAACCAGATTTCGTTCAACCAGAGCCATGACCGCAACCCGGTGGTGCGCCCCAACGGCGACATCATGTTCTCGCGCTGGGAGCACGTGGGCGACCGCAACCGCTTCGCTGTCTTCCGCGCCAAGCCGGACGGCACCGACATGTTCGTGCTGTACGGTGCCCAGAGCCCGGGCAACAGCTTCCTGCACCCGCGTGACATGGACCCGACCGGCCCCTACAAGGGTCAGCTGGCCAGCTCGCTGATGCCGCTGTCGCGCACGCAAGAAGGCGGCGCGATGATGTTCGTCAACGCCGCCGACTATTCCGAGAACAACACCCCGGCCAACACCACGGTGCCCACGCAAGGTGGCCAGCGCTCGGTGACGGCCCAGGCGCTGAGTTCGGGTGGCGGCCTGTCCGAATTCGGCCGCATCACCACACCGTACCCGCTGTGGGACGGCACCAACCGCGTGCTGGTCTCGTACCGCCCGTGTGAAGTGACACGCGCCGGTGTGGTCGTGGCTTGCGCCACCCTGACCGACGCCGAGAAGGCCCGGGTGAGCGACCGCAACCGCATGGCTGCCGACGTGGCCGCCGATCCTCTGCGCGACAACGCACCGGCTGCTTACGGTGTGTATATGTTCAACCCCTCGAACCAGACCTGGTTGATCGTGGCTGCACCGCCCCCCGGCTTCATGTACACCGACCCGATCCCCTTGCAAGCACGTACCGAGCCGAACGCCACGCAGCCAACCGTTGTCGACACCACGCTGGCTGCCGCCAACATGGCGCTGATCGAAGTGCGCAGCGTGTACGACACCGACGGCCTGGGCCGCATGGGTGAAGGCATGCTGACTGCTGTCGACCGCCCGGCCGGCTGTTCTGTTGGCATTGCCATGACGGCAGCTCCGGTCGAGGCGACCGAGACGCGCTCCATGGTGGCCGATCTCGTCCGCATCAAGGACCCGGCCGATGCAGCCTACAAGTGCACGCCGGTGCGCTTCGTGCGTGCCACGCGCGCCGTGGCGCCACCGTCGGGCATGACCGGCCTGCGCGGCTCGATTGGCGAAACCGAGTTCGAGCAACAGCAGATCCTGGGCTATGCGCCGGTCGAACCCGATGGTTCGTTCAAGCTGCACGTGCCCGCCGACACCCCGATCGCGCTGTCGATCATCGACAACAAGGGCCGTGCAATACAGACGCACACCAACTGGATCCAAGTCCGCCCGGGCGAACGCCGCACCTGCGACGGCTGCCACAGCCCGCGCCGTGGCGCTTCGCTGAACTCGGGCACGGTCGTCAACACCATGCCGGCTGCCCTGGTGGCCTCGCTGGCCGGCGACCACCGGACCGGTGAGACGATGGCGTCCACCCGCACCCGCCAGAACTCGGCGCTGCTGGCCCTGTCGGCTGACATGAATTTCACCGACGCGTGGGCTGCTAACCCGGCCCAGGCGCGTGCCCCGATCCAGGTGCGCTACACCGGCAACACGAACCCAGCTGACGACCTGGTGACGGCAGCGCCGGCCACCAGCGGCTTGAAGCGCGGCATCGTCAACTACCGCGATCACGTCCAGCCGCTGTTTACACGTGCCCGCACCACCGCTGGCTTGAACACCACCTGTACCGGCTGCCACAGCGATGCCGCCAGGCTTGACCTGCGCGACACCGTGTCCGGCACCGGCCGTGTGACTTCGTACGAAGAAGTGGTGATGGGCGACCCGGTGATCGACGCGACCACCGGCCTGCCGCAGTTCCGCCTTCAAGATGGCGTGCCGATGATCGTGCGCGGTGCTCCCCTGGTGGAAACCAGCTCCAGCTTCGCCAACTCGGCTGGTGGTGCTCGCAAGAGCCGCCTGACAGAAATCATGTTCGGGGAAACCCTGCTGGCTGGTGCCGGTGCGCGCACCGCCCACCCGAACCCGCCGGCGGGCACACCTGACCATGCCCTGATGCTCAACGCGGCCGAGAAGCGTGTGTTGACCGAGTGGATGGACCTGGGTGGCCAGTACTACAACGATCCGTTCGACCCGGCAGGCGGTGTGCGCTCGGTCGATGGCCTGAGCGAAACCGTGTTCGAAACACAGGTCCAGCCGATCCTTCGCTCCACCTGCGCGGCCAGTTGCCACCAGGCGATCGGCAGCGACCAGACCACGCCGGCAGGCGCCTCGTTCCGTCAGAACCGATTCGTGCTGACGGGCAGCGCGGAGGGTGACTTTGGCGTTACGCTGTCGATGATCTCCGACACCTGCAACGCAGCGTCCAACTACCTGCTGAGCCGGCCGTCGACAGTGCCGCACCCGGCCGGTGCGGTCAACCAGACCACGGCGGTGTTGCCGGTGGGCAGCGCGGCCTACAACACGATCGCGGCCTGGATCGCAACGGGATGCCGATGACAGAAATGAAAGGCCCTCAGCGGTGCACAGCAGGTTTCGCCCTTCGATGGGCGAGCGTGTGCGTCGCAGTGGTGGGCCTGGGTATCCTGGGTGTGGGCTGTGGTGGGGGAACGGTGAACAATGAGTCCGCCACGGGCGGGCAAAAACTCTCCTTCGCCTACTTTCAGCGCTGCATCAACCCCATCTTTCTGGCGCAGCTGCCGATTCCGGGTTCGGCTGCAACCAACACTTGCGCTGGCTCAGGTTGTCACGACAATGCCAACGGCACTGGCGGCGCGTTTCGAGTGATTCCGTCGGCCGCCAACGTGAACCTGGCCGACCCGGCCAACACGCCCGACGTGATCCGGGCCACCGACATGTACAAGAATTTCTACACAGCTCAGGGCGAAGTGGTTCTCAGCTCCATCTCCGTGAGTCGGCTGCTGACGAAACCGCGGGTGCAAGGTGTTTTGCACGGCGGCGGGTTGATCTTCGACAGCGACCTCGACCCGAACGTGAGGTTGCTGCTGTACTGGATGACGCACGCAGCGCCCGTGGGGCAAGACGAGTTCACCAGCGATCCAGGTGCAGGGGCGTGTCCTACCCAATGAACCGTCTGGTTGCTGGTGTGCTTGCATGGTTGAAGACAAGCGTGTGCAGCGTGGCGCTGATCGGCGCCGTGGCTGGCCTGGCGCCAGCCCATGCGGCCGATACCCCGCGCGAACGGGTGAAAGTCACCGACCCCTACCTTGAACTTCGCACCGGGCCCGGCCGCGGCTTCCCGGTCTTCTTTGTCGTGGAGCGCGAAGAGTGGATCGAGATCGAGTCTCGCCACACCGACTGGTTCAAGGTGCGCACTGCTGGCGGCAAAGAGGGTTGGGCGGTACGCCAGCAGCTTGAGAACACGCTCACCGCAGCCGGCAGCCAGAAGACCTTCCGCGACGTCATGCTCGACGACTACCTGAAGCGCAAGCTCGAGATGGGCGCTGCCTGGGGGCGGTTCAAGTCGGAGCCCATGCTCAAGATCTGGACCGGCTACCGTGTATCCGAGACGCTCTCGCTCGAAGGCACCATCGGCCAGGTGCAGGGCGTTTTCTCCGGCACCGATTTCTGGCACGTCAACGTCAACGCGGAGCCCTGGTCGCACCGCAGGCTGTCGCCGTTTTTCGGCATTGGCATGGGCAAGTTCAAGAACATTCCCAATGCAAGCCTGGTGGGCGCGCAGACGACCAATGTGAATATGGGCAACGCCTCCATCGGTTTGCGCTATCACGTGAGTGACCGTTTTGTGGCGCGTGCCGACTACACCTTCTACACCGCGTTTCTGAGCGACAACCGTGTGGGCGAATACCGGGCGATCACCGCCGGGTTTTCGTTCTTCTTCTAACGGGCTCCAACGGACGACCCCATGCATACCAAGCCATTTGTTCACCTGCTGCTGACCGGTGCACTGCTTGCGGTGACCCTGGCTGCCAATGCGGCCGACGAAAAAGACACCAAGGACCAGAAGCCCGCCAACGAGCAGGTAATCGTGCCGCAGGTGGACCGTCGTGACGTGCGGGTGCCCAAGATCCCGTCGAACGATTTCGAGATCGGCCTGTTCGCCGGCACCTACGCCACGCAGAACTTCGGCTCAAGCTCGGTCAGTGGCGTGCGCCTGGGTTACCACATCACCGAAGACTTCTTCGTCGAAGGCACCTACGGCCGGGCGAAGGTCACTGACGAAGCATTTCGCCAGATCTTGCCCGGCGGCATCTTTGCCACGCAGGAAGAAAAGCTGAAGTACTACAACCTCTCGATCGGCATCAACGTGCTGCCGGGCGAGGTGTTCCTGTGGCGCAATTACGCCCGACCCTCGGCCTTCTACATCATCGGCGGCATCGGCAACACCGACTTCAACAAGCAGCGCAAGCAGACTTTCAACTTCGGCTTCGGTGCGCGGGTGTTCCTGTCCAACTGGGCCTCGCTGCAGATGGACGTGCGCGACCACATGTACGAACTCGACCTGCTCGGAAAGCGCCAGAACACGCAGAACATCGAAATGACGGTGGGCGCAACTTTCTTCTTCTGACAGGTGCCTTGATGACGACCTTTTCAACCCGTTCTTCCCTGGTCCGTGCGCTGTTCGCCGTGCTGCTGACCACTTGCGCGAGCCTGGCGGTGGCTGCCGCCACGGTGGGCACCGCTGCCCCCGATTTCACGTTGCGCACATTGAGCGGGCCCAACATGCGCCTGCAAGAACATCGCGGCCAGGTCGTGCTGGTGAACTTCTGGGCCACTTGGTGCGGCCCGTGCCGCAAGGAGATGCCGCACCTGAACCGCATCGCCGACAAGTACCGATCGTCCGGCCTGGTCATGCTGGGCGTGAACGTGGATGACGACGTGCGCAACGCCGCCGATGTGGCCACCAAGCTGGGCGTGAAGTTCCCGGTGCTGCTCGACACCGACAAGAAGGTCAGCCGCCTGTACGACTTGAACAGCATGCCTTCGACCCTGGTGATCGATCGCAGTGGCCGCGTGCGCTTTCTGCACCGCGGCTACCAAGACGGCTACGAAGACCAGTACGACAAGCAGATCCGCGACTTGCTGAAGGAATGAACATGTTGCAGCTTCTGTCGGCCCGCATCCAGTCGTTCTCACTCGTGGGCTGCGCGCTCCTGTTCACGGGCTGCAGCAGCATCGAACCATGGGTGAAGCCTTACGAGCGCGAGCGCTTGGCTTCGCCCATCATGCAGTTCTCACGCGATGGCCTGGCCGACAAGCACCATGAGCATGTGCGCGAGGTGCGTGAAGGCGCACGCGGGGCCACCGGCATCCAGGGAGGTGGTTGTGGCTGCAACTAAGCCGTGGCCGCTCATGCGCCGCTCGGCAGTGCACGCCTGGCGCGGCCTGCTGCG
>JACMKW010000095.1 GCA_014379885.1 Rhizobacter sp. | reverse complement strand
CTTTTTCTTCGGCTTCATGAACAACTCGGCCGTGGGGCCGAATTCGATCAGGTCGCCCAGGTACATATAGGCCGTGTAGTCGGAGCAGCGCGCGGCCTGCTGCATGTTGTGCGTGACGATCACCACGGTGTAGTCGTTCTTCAGCTCGTGAATCAGCTCTTCGATCTTGCCGGTGGAGATGGGGTCGAGTGCAGAACACGGTTCGTCGAGCAACAAAACTTCGGGCTTGATCGCAATGCCGCGCGCAATGCACAGACGCTGCTGCTGGCCTCCTGAGAGCCCAGAGCCGCTCTGGTTGAGCTTGTCGCGCACTTCGTTCCACAGGGCGGCCTTCTTCAGCGCCCACTCCACACGCTCGTCCATCTCGACGCGCGGCATGGTTTCGAACAGGCGCACACCGAACGCGATGTTGTCGTAGATCGACATCGGGAACGGCGTGGGCTTCTGGAACACCATGCCTATCTTGGCGCGGATCAGCGAAACGTCTTTCTTCGACTTGAGGATGTTCTCGCCGTCGATCGTGATCTCGCCCTCGGCACGTTGCTCGGGGTAGAGCTCGAACATTCGGTTGAAAGTGCGCAGCAGTGTCGACTTGCCGCAGCCCGAAGGTCCAATGAAGGCCGTGACTTTCTTTTCGGGAATGTCGAGGTTGATGTGCTTGAGCGCATGAAAGGCGCCGTAATAGAAGTTCAGGTCGCGCACGGCCAGCTTGGGCTTTTCGGTCACGCCAAATTCAACTTTGGTGTCCATGTTCTGCGAACTCCGGGATCAGTGTTTGTTGCGGAAGAAAACCCGCGCCAGGATATTGAGCGCCAGCACGCCGACGGTGATGAGGAACACCCCCGCCCAGGCGAGCTTCTGCCAGTTCTCATACGGACTCATCGCAAACTTGAAGATGGTTACCGGCAGGCTGGCCATCGGAGCCGCGAGGTTGCTGGTCCAGAACTGGTTCGACAAGGCCGTGAACAGCAAGGGCGCAGTCTCGCCCGCAATGCGCGCCAGCGCCAGCAGCACCCCGGTAATCACACCCGAGCGCGCGGCCTTCAAGGTGATGGTCATGATCACCCTCCACTTCGGCGTGCCCAGCGCATAGGCCGCTTCACGCAAGGAGTTGGGGATCAGCGTGAGCATGTTTTCGGTGGTGCGTATCACCACCGGAATCACGATCAGCGACAGCGCCAGGATGCCGGCAATGGCCGAGAACGACTTCACGTTGGCGACCACCACTGAGTAGATGAACAAGCCGATCACGATACTCGGCGCCGACAGCAAGATGTCGTTGATAAAACGCGTGGCGCTGCCCAGCCAGGTTTTCTGCCCGTATTCGCCCAGGTAGATGCCGGCCAGCACGCCAATGGGCGTGCCGATGGCCGTGGCCATGCCCACCATCACCAGCGAACCAAAAATGGCATTGGCCAAGCCACCACGCTCCGCCTGCGGCGGAGGCGTCATCTGCGTGAAGGTGTCGAGGTTCAGGCCGCCAATACCGAGGCGGACGGTCTCGAACAGAATCCAGAACAACCAGAACAGGCCAAACGCCATGGCCGCAAGCGACAGCGTGAGCGCCACACCATTGACCACCTTGCGCCTGCGGTGTTTGGCAAGACGCGCCGAATCCATCGAGATGAAGGCGTTGTCGCTCATCAGGCAACCTCCGTGCTTCGCACTGCGGTGTATGAGCCCTTCGCGCGGCCGTGCGGGCTCATGTGCGCACCCCTTCACCCTTCTTCAGCTGCGACAGGAGCAGCCGGGAGAGCGACAAGACCACGAAGGTGATGAAGAACAAGACCAGGCCCAGGTAGATCAGCGATGCTTGGTGAAGGCCTTCGCCGGCCTCGGCAAATTCGTTGGCAAGCGCAGATGAAATGCTGTTGGCCGCCTCGAACAGCGACAGGCTGTTGAGTTGGTTGAAGTTGCCGATCACGAAGGTCACGGCCATGGTTTCGCCCAGCGCGCGGCCCAGCCCGAGCATGATGCCGCCAATGACGCCGGTCTTGGTGTAAGGCAACACCACCTTGAACACCACCTCCCAGGTGGTGGAGCCCAGGGCGTAAGACGACTCCTTGAGCATGGCGGGAGTGACGTCAAACACGTCACGCATCACCGCAGCAATGAACGGGATGATCATGATCGCGAGGATGATGCCGGCGGACAAGATGCCAATGCCCACCGGCGCACCTGACACCAATGACTTGAGCACCGGCACGTTGGCGAACATCACTTGCAGTGGCTGTTGCACGTAGGTGGAGAGCACCGGGCTGAACACCAGCAAACCCCACATGCCGTAGACGATGGAGGGCACGGCTGCCAGCAACTCCACTGCAATGCCCAACGGGCGTCGCAGCCAGCCGGGCGACAACTCGGTAAGAAAGAGTGCAATGCCGAAACTCACGGGCACTGCGATCACCAGCGCGATCAGCGAGGTCATCAGCGTGCCGTAGATCATCACCAGGCCACCGTACTTGTTCTGCACGGGGTCCCAGTCGGTCGAGGTCAGGAAGCCCAGCCCGAACTCGCGGATCGCCGGCATCGCGCCGATGAACAGCGACACGATGATGCCGGCCAGCAAGGCCAGCGTCAGCCAGGCAGCACCGTGTGCAAGGGCGGAAAACGCCGTGTCCGCCCAGGGCAGTGCCTGACGGCGGGGCGGTGGGTCGCCCCGCGGGCTGGCTCGCTCCATCTTGCTGGTCTTGTTGTAGGGGCTCGCGGGGAGTGTAGCGGCCACGGGGCCTCCGGCAGGATGGAGCTAAGGGGGTTGTCGGCCTACTTGTAGGCGATGGTCTTGCCGCTGCCGTCCTTCAGGTTGTCGGCCCACTGCCGGCGCACGAGTTCCTTCACCGCGCCGGGCAGCGGAACGTAGTCCAGTTCATCGGCCATCTTGTCGCCACCGGCGTAGGCCCAGTCGAAGAACTTCAGCGTGCCACCGGCTGCCGCCGGCTTGTCCTGCTGCTTGTGCATCAGGATGAAGGTGGCACCGGTGATCGGCCAGCTGTCCTTGCCGGGCTGCTCGGTCAGCACCTGGTAGAAGGTCTTGGCCCATTCGGCACCGGCCGCGGCGGCCTTGAAGGCGCTGTCGTCGGGGGCGACGAAGGCCCCGGCCTGATTCTTCAGCAGCACATGGCTCATCTTGTTCTGCTTGGCATAGG
>JACMKW010000094.1 GCA_014379885.1 Rhizobacter sp. | reverse complement strand
GCGCGTGGTGCTGACTTGTTCGTGAAGCGCATGTTCCTGATCTCGGGCTCCACCGGCATCAACTCCATGGGCTTCGGCAGCCCGGTGCTCAACTCCTGCGCGATGTGCCACAACATGCAGAACGTGGGCATTGACGTGGCGCCGGGCCAGGTCGATCTGGGCACCACCAACGAACCCTGGGCCAAGCCCGCGCCCGAGTTGCCGCTGTTCAAGCTGACGTGCAACGCGGGCGTCAAACCCCACCCATTCCTGGGCCGCGTGGTCTACACGCATGACCCGGGTTATGCGCTCACCACCGGGCGCTGTGAAGACATCGGAAAGATCACCATGCAATCGATGCGAGGCCTTGCGGCGCGGGCGCCGTATTTCTCCAACGGCTCGGCCAAGACGCTGCGCGAGATCGTGGAGATCTACAACCGCCGCTACAGCATCCGGTTCACCGATCAGGAGATCGATGACCTGACCAACTTGATGAGTGTGCTGTGATGAAGAAAGCACTGTTCATCCTGACGCTGCTGCTGTGCGAAGTGGCCGCAGCACAAAGCCAGGTCGGCGCTTACAAGCGCTTCGTCTCTTGCCCCATCTACCGCGACACCGATGCGGGCCGCAAATCGGGCTGCTGGATTACCACACAAACTGAAACCGGCGAACGCCTGGACGTGAGCAACAGCCCGGACAAACCGCTCGCCGGGCGGCAGATGCTGGTCGAAGGCGTGGTCTCGAACGAGCGTGACATTTGCGGTGGCGTGGTGCTGCAGCCGGTGCGCATCTCGGTGCTGCAAGAGCCTTGCCCCGAGGTGATCATTCCGGCCGAAGGCTGGCCCAGCAAGCCGTCGGTGCTGCCACCCAACGTGATCGCGCCTCTGGGGGTGCCGCGCAAGATGCCGACGGCCCCCTATCAGGAGACACAGTTCCACCTGATCTTCGACTACGACAGCGACTTCCTCGTGTACCAGAGCGTGGAGCTGACGATCGAAAACGCCACGCTCTACGCACAAGCGAGCAAGGCCAAGCGTGTGCTCGTCACCGGCTATGCCGATACACGCGGGGTAGAGGCCTCGGGGCGGGTGTTCAAGGAGCCGCTGTCATTGGCCCGGGCGCGTGCCGAGATGACGGCCGAGGCCTTGCGCCGCATGGGCGTGCCTGCAGCGCGCATCGAACTCGCGTGGCGCGGTGACCCGGCGCCCCTGCCGGAACAGTCGCCGATGCTCGATGCATCGAAGCGCCGCGTCACCGTCACCGTTCAACCCTGATCCATCGCACAGCTTTTCAAACAACGAAAGACGAGGAGACATTCACATGAAAACCAGCATCGCAAACAGCGTCGCAATGACAAGCCTGATGGCCTTGGCCTGCACCACCGCCCAGGCGCAGAGCGTCACGCTCTATGGCCGTGTCGACATGGCCATCGCTTACCAGACGCGCCTGTTCTCCACGCCCACCAGCGGGGTGGTGATCGATGGCCACCGCTACCTGGTCGACAGCGGTGGCAGCAACGGCAGCCGCTGGGGTGTGCGTGGCAACGAAGACCTGGGCGGTGGCTTGAAGGCACTGTTTGTCGCCGAGAGCGGCCTGCAGGCCGACACCGGCGTGATCGGGCAGGGTGGCCGCGCTTTCGGCCGCCAGGTTTATGTGGGGTTGGAGGGTGGTTTCGGCCGCCTCACCATCGGCCGCCAGTACACGCCCTGGTTCGACGTGCTCTCCACCTCAGACCCCTTCGGCAACAACCTGGTGGGCAACTCCGGCAACGTGGAGCATGCCAACCCGCGCGCTGACAACGCCATCGTCTACGGCACACCCAACTTCGGTGGCTTCACCGCGCAAGGCATGGTGGCCCTGGGCGAGCGCAACGGCTCCAACAAGGCCGGCATGCAGACCAACCTGGCGCTCAAGTACCAGAACGGGCCGCTGTGGGTGGGTGCGGCCCACGCGCGGCAGAACAACGCGAACGAAGTTCCGGCGGGCTCGGGCAACTTCAGCACCGACGCCACGGCCAAGTTCTCGATTCTGGGTGCGAGCTATGACTTCGGCGTGGTGAAGCTGTTCGGCAACGTGGCCACCATGACCGATATGAACCCGACGATCCAACCGGCACCCACGGTGGTGGCGGGTGCCAAGGGTTCCAGCTGGCTGGTCGGTGCAAGCGCTCCGGTGGTGGGCGGTACGGCGATCTTGAGTGTGGTGTCGCTCGACGACAAGCGCGTGCAGGACCGTGATGCACGCATGTGGTCGGCCGGCTACACCTACCCGTTGTCTAAACGCACCATGCTCTACACGGCCTATGCCCGCATGATCAACCGCAACGGCGGCACGCTCACGGTCAACACGCCGTCGTACCCGGGCTTTGGCGAAGCGCAGTTCCAGGCTGGCGTCTCGCACGCTTTCTGAAAGGGAGCAGGGCGCGGGAGCGCTCTGCTCAGGCCTCAACCGGGGAAGGCTTCGGCCTCTATCTGGGCGCACAGGCGTTGCAAGCGACGCCGTGCAAGCCACAGCCCGGCGAGCCTGCCGGCCAGCCCACCCACCATGAGCCCCAGCAGCGCCTGCGCCACCCAGGCGCCGATGGCCGCTGCCGTTTCGGCGCCAGCCGGTTGCAGCGGGAAAGCCGCTGACAAACCCACCAGCACCAGCGCAGCCAGTGCGCTCTCGGCGTAAGCGCGTGCCCCGAGCAGGCGATTGATCTCGCGCTCGTGAATGCTGAGTTGTGCTTCAGGGAGTTCGCTCAGGCGCAAGGCAATGCGCACATGGGGGAGCGTGAAGCGTTTGGCGAGTGCGCTGCGAAAGGCCTGCAGATCGGCCAATGATTCCAGCGCCACGGTGCGCAGCGGAGTGATGCGGCGCGAGCGGGGAGAGGCCACCCGGAGTCAGTCTGTCAGGGGGTGTTGCTCGGCGGGCAGAGGATGCCGAGAAAGATCGGCCGCACGTAGACCTCGGCCACGTTGTCTTGCGTGGCGCCGGGCACCCAGTGCTGCACGCTGGCGGCGGAGTTGACCAAGCCGCTGGCGATCTGTGCGGCCATCACCGGGTGCAGCGGGCGGATCGAGCCGTCCATCATGCCGTCGACCACCACGCCGGCCAGGCGTTCGGTGAGGCGGCTCATGGTGCGGCGCACCTCGGCGCGGCGCTCGGGGTCGGAGAGTGCGCTGGTGGCGCCCAGGCGCAGCAGCGGGCCTTCGGGCGACAGTTGAAAACGCGCCAGCGAACGCGAGATGGCGCAGGCGCGGTCCCAGCCCTTGCTCTCGATGGCATCGGCCTGGCTGAGCGCACGCCGGATCACCGTGAAGGTGCGCTCGAAGCAGGCCGAGATCAAATCTTCTTTGTTGTCGTTGTGGTGATAGAACGAGCCCTTGGTCACGTTGAGCTGGGCCGAGATCATGTCGACCGAAGCGCCTCGGTAGCCCTGCTCGTTGACCAAGAGCGAGGCTGCGCGCAAAAACGCTTCGGAGGTAGCGTCTTCGTCGCTGGTGAGCCGCCAGCCCAGCTCGGCCTGTGACGGCGCCGACCACACTGAGCTGGCGCTGGCGGTGCCGTGAATAACGATATCACTCACCTGCTCGGCGATGTGTGCGTATTCGTCGGTCTCGTAGCGGTCTATCCAGCCCCGCAGCCAATGCGCCACCGACAACACGGTGTAGGTGCGGGCCGCCAGATCGGCGCGGCCGAGTTGGGCGGTCTGTGGTGTGCGCAAGAGCTCGCGCAGGCGGCGGAACATCTCGTTGTAGGCGTCAGACACCTGCTCGAAATGCGGGCTGGGCAAGGCGCGCATGTCGTTGAACTGCATCATCGGCGCGTGTGTGCCGCGGTCGATGTCGGCCAGCAAGACGGAATGCAGGCGGAAGAACTCGTGCACACGCGCTTCCACGCTGCCCTGCTGCGCCGCCTTTTCGATGACGTTGCGAAAGACGTCGATCGCACGCAAAAAGCAGGCGCTCGCCAGGTCTTCTTTCTTGCGGTAGTAGTAGGTGACGCTGTTGGTGACCAGGCCCACGCTGCTGGCGATGTCGGCCAGCGTGGCGCCCTTGACGCCATGCTGGTTGAACAGATTGGCCGCAGCGCTGAGGATGGCCTCGCGCTTTTCCTGAAAGCGCTGGGTCTGGGCGGGGAGCGTCTCGGACATCGGCACGTGCTTGGGTGAAGGAGACGCAGCGGGCTTGTGGGCAGCCATGTGGAAGGGGCGCTGGATTATGCCGTCGCGCCCAGGTGCCGCCCTAGGCTCAGGCGACCGCCGCCCGCGCCGACACCGGCATGCTCATCGGCTGTGCGTTGCCGTTGTGCAGGTGGCAGGCCACGGCACGGTTGGGGCCCATGTCCTTGAGCTGCGGGTCGAGTGTCTTGCAAACATCCATGACTTCGGGGCAGCGCGGGTGGAAACGGCAGCCCGAGGGCGGCTTCAACGCGCTTGGCACTTCACCGGTGACTACCACCCGCGGGCGGGTCATCTCGATCTCGGGGTCGGCCACCGGCACGGCCGACATCAGTGCGCGGGTGTAGGGGTGCAGTGGGCGCTGGTACAGGTCGTCGCGCGGAGCGATCTCGACGATGCGGCCGAGGTACATCACCGCAATGCGGTGGCTGATGTGGCGCACCACCGCCAGGTCGTGCGCGATGAACAGGTACGACAGGCCGAAGCGCGCCTGCAATTGCGCGAGCAGGTTGATCACCTGCGCCTGGATCGAGACGTCGAGCGCCGAAACCGGCTCGTCGCAGACGATCAGCCGAGGCTGGGTCGCCAGTGCCCGGGCGATGCCGATCCTCTGCCTCTGCCCGCCCGAGAACTCGTG
>JACMKW010000093.1 GCA_014379885.1 Rhizobacter sp. | reverse complement strand
TTGGCGCGCAGCTTGTCGGCTGTGGCCCAGAGGGTCTTCTTGATGTCTTGGAGCATGGGGGCGGTGAGCATGGCAGAGGCCCTTGGAAGGCCGCCCGATTCTCACTGATTCAACCGCTTCGAATCAGTCTCATTAACCCAGCCACTCCAGCAGCGCCTGGTTCACCGCCACGGGCTGTTCCATCGTGCTCATGTGGCCGCAAGTTTCCACGACAACGAGTTGCGAACCCGCAATGGCGCCGTGCATGTGTTCGTGCCGAGCCGGTGCGCTCCAGTTGTCTTCACGGCCGCACAGCAGCAGCGTGGGGCAGCGGATGGTGGCGAGCAGCTCGCTGCAATCGGGCCGATTCAAGAGCGCGTTGATCTGCGCGGCAAAGATGGCGGGTGTCTTGCGCGCCAGCATGTCGAGCACGGCTTCGAACAATGCCGTGTGGTGCCGGCTCGGGTGCACCATGCCCAGCGCCCACTCGCGGGCCATGGTGCGCATGCCGTCGCGTCGGGCGGTATCGAGCAAGGCCAGCCGGCCGGCACGTTCGGAGTCGCCGGCCGCGCCTTCGGCCTGTGGGTGGTACGAGGTGTCGAGCAAGGCCAGGCGCTCGATGCGATCGGGGGCCATGCGCCACATCTCGAACGCGACACGCCCGCCCATCGAGTGGCCAGCCACCGCCAAGGGTCCGGGGGGTGCGGTGGCGAGCGCGTGTTCGGCCATGCCGCGCAACGAATCAAGGGCGCCGTAGTCGACCACGTGGCAAGGCCCGAGCGCATCGATCTGCGCCTGCCACACCGCGCGGTCGCACAACAGGCCGGGCAGCAAGAGGCGCTGCGCGGGCATCAGAATTCTTCGGTGTCGACAGCCGCCTGCGCGGCCGCGTCGTAACGCGGGCCGACCACGGTGTGGCGGTTGATCAGTGCTTCGAGCCGTTGCATCGTGGTGGCATCCAGCGACACGTTCACTGCGCCCAGGTCGTCTTGCAGGTGAACAATGTTGCGGGTGCCGGGGATGGGGATGATGTGTTCGCCCTTGGCCAGCAGCCAGGCCAGCGCCAGTTGCGACAGCGTGCAATGCACGTCGTTCGCGATTGCGGCCATGCCATGAAGCAGCGTGAGGTTGGCGGCGTAGGTCTCGGGCTGAAAACGCGGCATGCCGCGGCGGATGTCATGCGCACCCAGCGTGCCCACGTCGCGCAGATCGCCGCACAGGAAGCCACGCGCCAGTGGGCTGAAGGCGACGAAGGCCGCGCCGATCTCGCGGCAGGTGTCGAGCACCGCGATCTCGGGGTTGCGTGTCCACAGCGAGTATTCGGTCTGCACCGCGGTGATCGGGTGCACGGCATGCGCGCGGCGCAGTGTGGCGGCTGAGATTTCCGACAGGCCGATGGTTTGCACCTTGCCCTCGCGCACCAGGTCACTCATGGCGCCCACGCTGTCTTCGATGGGCACGCGCTTGTCCCAGCGGTGCAGGTAAAAGAGATCGATCACCTCGGTGCGCAGGCGCTTCAGGCTTTGTTCGCAGCTGGCCTTGAGCGATGCGGGCCGCCCGTCGAGCACACGCTTGCCCTCGGCATTGCCGTGCAGGCCGCCTTTGCTGGCGAGGGTGAACTTCGAGCGGTGGGGGCTCAGCACCTGGCCGACGAGCTCTTCATTGAGGCCGAAGCCGTAGAGCGCTGCGGTGTCGAAAAGCGTGACGCCGCTGTCCAGGGCCTTCAGCAGCAGGGCTTCGGCGTCTTCGCGTGAGGGCGGTTTGCCGTAGGCGTGGCTGAGGTTCATGCAGCCCAGGCCGATGGCGGAAACTTTGAAGGGGCCGAGTGTGCGTTGGTGCATGGTGGGGGAGCTTATCGCGTGCGCAGGGCAAGTCGAAGCCCCACGCCAAACTCACCCCGCCAACTGCTGCTCCAGTTGATGCAGCACCCGATAACAAGGCAGCACGCTCGCCACACTCGCATTCGGCTCACGCCCTTCCTTGATCGCCGCAAAGAACTCGCGGTCTTGCAGCTCGATGCCGTTCATCGACACAGCCACCTGGCTCACATCAAGCTTTTCTTCCTTGCCGTTGAACAGGTCGTCGTAGCGTGCGATGTAGGTGGCGGTGTCGCCGATGTAGCGGAAGAAGGTGCCCAGCGGGCCGTCGTTGTTAAAGCTCAGGCTGAGCGTGCAGATCGCGCCGGTACTGCTCTTCAACTGGATGCTCATGTCCATCGCGATGCCCAAGCTCGGGTGGATCGGCCCTTGCACTGCGTTGGCCTGCACGATCTCGCCACCCGTTTGATACGCGAACAGATCGACGGTGTGCGCCGCGTGGTGCCACAGCAGGTGGTCAGTCCACGAGCGCGCCTGGCCCAGCGCATTCATGTTGCTGCGGCGAAAGAAAAACGTCTGCACATCCATCTGCTGGAGGTTGAATTCCTGGGCGACGATCTTCTTGTGGACGAGCTGGTGGCTGGGGTTGAAGCGGCGTGTGTGGCCACACATCGCAACGAGGCCCGTCTGCTTCTGCAACGCCACCACGGCCTCGGCACCGGCCAAGCTGTCGGCGAGCGGAATCTCCACCTGCACATGTTTGCCGGCCTTCAGGCAGGCGATGGCCTGGTCGGCGTGCATCTGCGTGGGCGTGCACAAGATCACCGCGTCGAGTTCCTTGATCGCCAGGCTGTCGGCGAGGTCGGTGGTCACGTGCCGGATGCCGTACTTGTCGGCCACCTCTTGGGTCTTGCCGAGATCGCGGCTGATGAGCGACACCACCTCCACGCCGTCAATCAACTTGATGGCATCCAGGTGCTTGATGCCGAAGGCGCCCGCACCTGCCAACGCAACTTTGATGGTCATGCCTGGTTCTCCAGAATAAGGTGGCCCACCGCCGTGTTCGACGCAGGCACGTGATAGAAGCGGTGCGCCACCTTGGGCGGCTTCGCACTCATGGCACCGCGGGCGACCAACCACATCACGAGTTCAATGCCTTCGGAGCCGGCCTCGCGCACGTAGTCGATGTGTGGCACCTTGGCCAGGCCTTCGGGGTCGGCGATCAGGCGGTCGAGGAAGTTGTTGTCGAACTCTTTGTTGATGAGCCCGGCGCGCGGCCCTTGCAGCTGGTGGCTCATGCCGCCGGTGCCCCAGATCTGCACCTTGAGCGGCTGGTCGTAGCTCGCAATCGCACGGCCGATGGCCTTGCCCAGGTTGTAGCAACGCTGGCCTGAGGGCACGGGGTACTGCACCACGTTGACGGCGAACGGGATCACCGGGCAGGGCCAGGCTTCTCTTGCCGGATCCAGTTGCCCGCACATCAGCGAGAGCGGCACGGTCAGGCCGTGGTCCACATCCATCTTGTTGACGATGGTGAGGTCGAAGTCGTCTTGAATCACCGAGTGCGCAATGTGCGAGGCCAGCTCAGGGTGGCCGATCACGGTGGGCACCGGGCGCGCGCCATAGCCTTCGTCGGCTGGTTGAAACTCAGCGGCGCAGCCGATGGCGAAGGTGGGAATCATCTCCAGGCTGAAGGCGGTGGCGTGGTCGTTGTAGACGAGAAAGATCACGTCGGGCGTGTTGTCCTTCATCCACTGTTTGGAGAAGTCATAACCCTTGAAGACCGGCTGCCAATACGGCTCGGTGGTCTTGCCCTGATCGAGTGCCGCGCCGATGGCGGGCACGTGTGAGGTGTAGACGGATGCGGTGAGTTGGGCCATGTCAGTTGCTCTTTGGGCTGTTGGACCCGCGACCTTGCGGCTGCCGGTGCGCCTGCGCATCGCCGTCTTCGCCGATGCGTCGGTTGCCTTCGGCCGAGCGGCCGCCACCGATCATCATGTTGCGGTATTCCTCTTCCGTCATGCCCGTCATGCTGCCGGCCATCTGCTGGAAGCTCTTGCCGTCGGTCGCGCCGATCTTGGCCAGGAAGTAGATGTTGCCGCCGAGCGAGATGCAGCGGTTCAGGTCGCGCGACAGCACGCCCTGCTTCTGGTCCTCCGTCATCGGCCATTCGTCGAGGTAGGCGCGCTCGTCCGACTTGAAACGCTCGCGGTTATCCGCCTTCATCAGCGACATGCAGAACTGGTTCAGGTGATAGCCGCGGCGCGATTGCTCCGCGTCAAAGATAGTCGTGCCGGGCACGTCGAGGTAGGGCTTGTCCAGGGGCATACGCTATTTCCAGTAAAGGCGGGTCGGATTGTCCACCAGCAACTTGCGCT
>JACMKW010000092.1 GCA_014379885.1 Rhizobacter sp. | reverse complement strand
TGTACGACCGCCCGGCCACGCCTTTTGTGCTGCAGTTCCTCGGCGACGTGAACCTGTTCCATGGCCGCTTCGGCCACGCGCCGGGCGGCAACACCGACCCTGCCGATGTGAGCTATGTGCGCCCGCACGAGCTGGAGATCGTGGCGGTGGCCGAAGAAGGCACGCTCGCGGTCACGTTGTCGCAGGCGCTGACGGTGGGCCCGCAGACGCGCATCGAGTTCAAGCGTCTGGACGATGGCAGTTATGTCGACGTGGAAATGGCACGCAGTGACTACACCGCGCTGCGCGACCAACTCGGCCTGAAAACGGGCAGCCAGGTCTTTTTGAAGCCGCGCCGCGTTACACGATTTACCGCCGGCACCAACGGCGCGCAGATCGAGCAGGTCGACCCGGCGGCCATGATCTGACCAAGGTCTGAGCTGGCGGGCCGAATGGCTGCATGCGCCCACTCGCCTCAACGCACCCCTCGCGGCCACGTCCTACGGCGATCTGCGGCGCTGGCCCACGATCGTTTCTCGGCTGACTTCTATATTGAAGTGAGCGCAGGCACGGCAATCGGCGGCGCAAGCCATTGACGGGGTGCTGCCATGACAGTTTTAACGATGCGCGCGCTGCGCGCTGTGAACATTTTGCTCGTCAGTTTCGCCTTGGCGAGCTGTGGCGGTGGCGGCAACGACCCTTCCACCGAAGACTCGGAGCTTCAGTTCGCCAGCGCGGTGGAAGCAACCTGGACCAAGATCGCTGACGAAGGCCAGTCTTTCGTCGTGTCCGGCACTCAGACTGTTCGTTACGGGGTGGGCACCCGCTGGGTGCAACGCACGCTCACCAACGGGGGTCAATGCACCAATGCCTTCTTTGGCAGCGACCCCGCCAGCGGTGTCTTCAAGTCATGCCAGGTGCAGAGCACCGCCCCCGACCCCGGCGGGCAGTGGACACGAATCGCTGTTGAAGGCCAGGCTTTCACGATCAGCGGAACCCGTGTCGTGCGCTACGGCGTGGGCACCCGCTGGGTACAGCGCACGCTCACCAACAGTGGCCAGTGCACCAACGCCTTTTTCGGCAGCGACCCCGCCAGTGGCGTCGTCAAGTCGTGCGAGGTGCAGAGCACCTCGAACCAGGCCCCGGTGGCCACGATCGCGAGCCCCGTCGCCAATGCAACATTCCGGGCCGGTGAAACGGTCACCTTCACCGGCAGCGCCACCGACGCCGAAGACGGCACGCTGGCAGCAGCGCGCCTGACCTGGTGGGCCGAGTTGCACCACGGCACGCACAGCCACCCGTTCCAGGCACCGACCGTTGGCGCTACCGGAACCGTGACGATTCCGACGCGGGGTGAAACCGCAGACAACATCTTCTATCGCTTCCATCTGCGCGCCACCGACAGCGCTGGTGGCATACACGAGGTGACGCGCGACATCCAACCGCAAAAGGCCCAGCTCACGCTAACCACGGCGCCGGCCGGGCTGGCGCTGACGCTCGACGGCCAACCCGTCACGGCGCCAACGGTGCTCACGGGCGTGGTCGGCATCGAACGTGACCTGGTGGCCCCTGCGAGCCAGAACTTCAACGGCCGCCGCTACCAGTTTGCGAGCTGGAGCGACGGCGGCGCGGCGACGCACACCATCTCCACTCCGGTGGCCAACACCACCTACACCGCCACCTACACCGACGTTGGCCCGGTGACCAACAACCCGCCTAGCGTGGCGCTGACCGCACCGGCCAACAACAGCACCGGCACGGCCGGCGTGGTGATCAACCTGACGGCCAACGCTGCCGACACCGATGGCACCATCGCAGGCGTCGAATTCTTCGAGAACGGCGTGAAGATCGGCGCCACCGACACCACGTCTCCCTACGCTGTCTCGTGGACACCCGCCACCCTGGGTGCCCGCACCCTCACCGCACGGGCCACCGACAGCGGCGCAGCCGCCACCACGAGCGCGGCCATTGTGGTGACGATTGCAGCGGCGACCGGTGACACGCAGCCGCCTGTGGCCACGCTCAGCTCGCCGGCCAACCTGGCGAGCGGGCTCGCCGGCACGCTCACCCTCACGGCCACCGCAACCGACAACGTGGGTGTGAGCAGCGTCGAGTTTCACGTCGACGGTGTGCAGGTCGGCGCCACCGACACCAGCGCTCCATACAACGCAACGGTCGATTCGAACCTCTATTCGTCCGGCCAGCACGTGATCCGCGCCCGAGCGCGCGACGCTGCGGGCAATGTCTCTGCCTGGGCGACGGCGACCGTGCAGTTCGGTGGGAGCCGCTACCAGCCAGCGGGTTTCACGCGCAACGAAACCTGGATCACCGGCCTGGCCAGTGCGACAGCTTTTGCGCAGGCACCGGACGGGCGTTTGTTCGTGGCGCAGCAGGGGGGCGATTTGCGCATCGTCAAGAACGGCAGCTTGCTGGCCACACCGTTCGTGCACCTCAACGCCGACGCCTCCGGCGAGCGCGGGTTGATCGGTGTGGCGCTGCACCCCAACTTTGCATCGAACGGGTTCGTGTATGTCTACTACACGCGCATCAATGGCTCCGCACGCAACAACCGCGTCAGCCGTTTCAGTGCCAGCGGCGATGTGGCCGGCAGCGGCGAGCAGGTGCTGGTCGACCTGCCCAACCTGTCGAGTGCCACCAACCACAACGGCGGCGCCATGCACTTTGGCAATGACGGCAAGCTCTACGTGGCGGTGGGTGACAACGCCGACAGTGCGAAGTCACCTGACCTGAACCAGGTATTCGGCAAGATGCTGCGCTTCAACGACGACGGCAGCATCCCGAGTGACAACCCGTTCTGCACCACCGCAGGCACGCAACGCTGCGCGATCTGGGCGCGCGGGCTGCGCAACCCGTTCACGTTCGCGGTGCGCCCAAGCGACGGGCGCATCCACATCAACGACGTGGGTGCCGGCTTGTGGGAAGAGATCAACCTGGGTGTGCCCGGAGCCAACTACGGCTGGCCGGCGACCGAAGGGCCGACCAATGCCGCTGGCGTCACCGGGCCGCTGTTCGCCTATGACCATGACACGTCGTCCGCGGCCGGGCTGGGTGGTTTCTTCGGCGGCTGTGCGATCACCGGGGGCACGTTCTACCCAGACAGCGGGCCCTTCCCGGGCGCGTACCGCGGTAGCTACTTCTTCACCGACTTCTGCTCGCCCTTGATCGGGCGCGTGGATCTGGCCAACGGTAACGTGGCCTACGCCTTCGGACGCTCTTCGGGCTCGCCGGTGGGCATGCTGACGGGGCTGGACGGTGCGCTGTATGTGCTCACGCAGGGCGGCATCACGCGGTTCACAGCGCCCTGAGGGGCTCAGCCCTCGACTGTTTCACCCTTCATCGCGCCTTCCACCACCGGGCGCGTGAGGGTCGGCGCAAACGACTCGATGAAGGCGTAGACGTAGCTACGCAGCCAGGCGCCGCGCCGCACGGCCAGGCGGGTGAGGTTGACTTCGAAGAACTCGCGCGCATCCAGTGCACGCAAGCCGCGGTCGCATTCGGGATCGAACGCGATCGAGGCGACGATGCCCACCCCCATGCCGAGTTCGACATAGGTCTTGATCACGTCGGCATCCATCGCGGTGAGCACCACGTTCGGCTGCAGCCCTGCACGTGCAAAGGCCTCGTCGATGTGGGTGCGCCCGGTGTAACCCACGTCGTAGGTGATGACGGGAAAGTTGGCCAGCCGTTGCAGTGTCAACGGCGCGCCGTCAAGCAACTCGTGGCCGGGCGGCACGATCACGCTGTGGGTCCAGCGGTAACACGGCAGCGCCACGAGCTGGTCGTACTGCGCCAGGCCTTCGGTGGCCACGCCGATGTCGGCCTCGCCGCTCAGCAGCATCTGCGCCACCTGACTGGGCGAGCCCTGGTGCAAATTGAGGGTGACCTGCGGGTAGAGCTTGCGGAAGTCGCGCACCACATGGGGCAGGGCGTAACGCGCCTGGGTGTGGGTCGCGGCGATCGACAGGCGGCCGTTCGTCTGGGCGCTGAATTCTTCACCGGCGCGCTTGAGGTTTTCGGCGTCGTGCAACAGGCGCTCCACGATCGGCAGCACCGCTTCGCCGGGGGGTGTCAGGCCGGTGAGGCGCTTGCCCGCGCGCACGAAGATTTCGACCCCGAGCTCCTCTTCGAGCTCGCGGATCTGCCGGCTGATGCCCGGCTGCGAGGTGTGCAGCACGCCCGCGACCTCGGTCAGGTTGAAGCCGCAGCGCAAGGCTTCGCGCACGGAGCGCAGTTGCTGGAAGTTCATGGCCGTGAAGGGGTGCCAAGGGGCTGGCAACCAGGTGAGGTGAGTCGGCGAAGTATGGAGACCGGTTGGTAGTTGCGAAACAACTTAATGTTACTTTTCTTATTTGAAAAACGACTAAGCGTTGGAAACTAGGTTGGAAACCAGGAAGCTCCGTGATTGCCCTCCGGTCTGCGCCAGGGGTCAGA
>JACMKW010000091.1 GCA_014379885.1 Rhizobacter sp. | reverse complement strand
GCAGCCGCCTGCCCGCGGTGGTGTCTGTCACCGCCCTGCGCGACCCGCAGAACGGAATCATCGGCTACCTGCTGATCGGTACCGATAACACGGCCCGCAAGCAGCTGGCTGATGAACTGGAACAGCACCACCAGCACCTGGAAGAACTGGTGCTTTCTCGCACCGCCGAACTGGCGGAGTCCAGGGACGCCGCCGAAGCCGCCAGCCGGGCCAAGAGCAGCTTCCTGGCCAACATGAGCCACGAGATCCGCACGCCGATGAACGCCATCCTCGGGCTGTCTTATCTCGCGCTGCAAACGGGCCTCGAAGACAAGGCTCACAGCCACATCCAGAAGGTTTACAACTCCGCCGAAAGCTTGATCGCCATCATCAACGGCATCCTCGACTTCTCCAAAGTCGAGGCCGGCAAGTTGCAGCTGGAGACGGAGCGTTTCCTGTTGCAGCAGGTCCTCAGTCGGGTGATCGACACGGCCGATGTCGAGGCCAAGGCCAAAGGGCTTGAGTTCCGACTAGAGGTTGGCCTGTCGGTACCGGAAGTGTTGCTGGGAGACGCAACCCGCTTGGGGCAGGTGCTGCTCAACTTGTGTGCCAATGCCATCCGGTTCACCAAACAAGGTCAGGTTCTGGTGCGGGTCGAAAGCCTGCTGCAGACCAGTACGAACGTTGACCTGCTGTTCAGTGTGATCGATAGCGGTGACGGCATTCCCGTTGAGAAGCTGGCGGCGATATTTGAGCCTTTCACGCAGGCCGACGCGTCTATCACCCGCATCCACGGTGGCAGTGGCCTGGGCCTGACGATCGCGCGCCAACTGGTCGAGCTGATGGGCGGGCGGCTTGGGGTCGACAGCCAGCCGGGTGTGGGTTCCACGTTCCACTTCAGCGTGCGGCTCGGCGCGGTGTTGGCGTCAGTGCCCGGGCTGGACAAAGCCCAGCTGTTGGCTGCCGCAGAGCAAGCCGCCCAGCTGGACGTGCTGCGCGGTGCCAAAGTGCTTCTCGCGGAAGACAATGAAGTGAATCAACTGGTGGCCAGCGAGATCCTGCGCGGGGTCGGCGTTGAAGTGCTCATCGCCGCCGACGGCATCGAGGCCCTGGAGTTGCTGCGCACCCATGACGACGTGGATTTGGTGCTGATGGATTGCCAGATGCCCGGCATGGACGGCTTCTCTGCCACGCGCGAAATCCGAGCCAACGCGCGCTGGGCCCATCTGCCAGTGCTCGCGATGACGGCCAACTTGTTTCCCGAAGACCTTGTCGCCTGCCGTGTTGCCGGCATGAACGACTACATCGAAAAGCCGATCGTGGTCGGCCGGATGTTCGATGTGCTTGCGCGGTGGCTCAAACCGGGCGTGGTACGCACAGAAAAACCGAGCCCTGGGGCAGACCAGACAACTCCGTGACGTGCTCGCGGTGTGTGTCGACGGGCCCTAGAAGGGCTTCAGGCTGCGCGCCGCCACCCAGCTTTCGAAGTCGGCCAGCGGCAGCGGCACGCTGATCAAGGTGCCCTGCAACTCGTCGCAGTCGAGCCGCGTGAGGAAGTGGCGCTGGGCTTCGGTTTCCACGCCCTCGGCGATCACCGACAAACCCAGCCCGCGCGCCATTTGCACGATGGCCCGTGCGATGGCAGCCGAATCGGTTTCGCTCGGCAGGCCCAGCACGAAAGAGCGGTCGATTTTCATCTTGTCGATGGGCAGCTCTTTCAGGTGCGCGAGCGACGAATAGCCGGTGCCGAAATCATCCACCGAGATGCGGATGCCCAGGGCTTTGAGCTCGCTGAGTTTGCGCTTCACCTCGGGCAGGTCGTCCATCAGCATGCGTTCGGTGAGCTCGAATTCGAGCAGGGCGCCGCTCACACCTTCTTCGGCGAGCAGCTGCTCGATCAGCGCCGTGAAGCCACTGGTCTGGAATTGCACGGTGGAGAGGTTCACCGCCACCGGCACACCGACCATACCAAGCTCATGCCAACGGCGCGCACAGCGGGCGGCCTCGCGCAGCACCCATTGGCCGATCGGCAGCATGAGGCGCTGCTGCTCGGCCAGCGGGATGAAGGCGTCTGGGAGCAGCAGCCCGCGCTCAGGGTGGTTCCAGCGGATGAGCGCTTCGGCACCCACCAGCACACCGTCGCGCGAACGCACCTGCGGCTGAAAGTGAAGCACGAACTCGCCACGCGCCAGGGCTTGCGCCATCTGACTCTCCAGCACCAGGGCGTCATAGGCCGAGCTCGCCATCTCGGAGGTGAAGAACTGGAAGTTGGCGCGCCCGCGCGACTTGGCCAGGTACATGGCGGTGTCGGCGTTCTTGATCAGGTCATCGCCGGTTTCGCCGTCATGCGGGAACATGGAGATGCCGATCGACGGGGTGACCGAGATCAGCCGCCCATCGGCGTTCACCGGCACCTCGATCGCGGCGAGCAGTTTCTGCGCCACCTCTTCCACATCCATGCGCTGCAGGGTGCGCGGCAGCAGCACGATGAACTCGTCACCGCCGAAACGTGCCACCACGTCGGTGGCGCGCAGGCTTTCGGTGATGCGCCGGGCCAGGGTCTGCAAGAGGGTGTCTCCCACCAGGTGGCCCAGCGAATCGTTCACACGCTTGAAGTGGTCGAGGTCGATGAACAGCAGCGCCACCTGCGAATCGTTTCGGCGTGCCGCCGCGATCATGTGGCCCAGGTGCTCCATCAGGCTCACCCGGTTGGGCAGGCCGGTCAGGGCGTCGTGGTGCGCCATGTGGTGGATGTGGGCCTGTGCCGCGTGGCGGTCGCGAATGTCGCGCACGATGCTCATGCGCATGCGTTCACCGTGGCGCTCGATGGTGCGCACGATGAATTCGATGGGCAGGCGGCGTCCGTCTTTGTGCAGGATGACGCTTTCGTACGCCGTCTCTTCGCCGGCTTCCATGATGGCGGACACCTTGCTCACCTGGTCGGAGGGAACGAAGTCGAGCACATCGCGGCCGACCAATTCGTCCAGCGTATAGCCGACCAGATCACACAGTGGGCCATTGGCGTCGGTGAGACGGCCATTCATGTGGAACACGATGCCTTCGACGCTGGCCTGCATGAACTTGGCTAAACGCCCTTCCGATTCACGCACCGCCTGCTCGGCCAAGCGGTGCTTGGTGATGTCGGTGATGAGCACAAAGGCGGCCAGCATTGTGGCGTCAGGGCCGAGGTGGGGAATGAGGTTGACTTCAAGCCAGTGGCGTTTTCCATCGGGGCCGCGCAGCTCGCGTTCGTACGAGGTGGCCTTGTGCTCGAACAGCACGTAATCGACGTAGGGCTGAATCACCGCGGCCGCGTCGGCGCCGATGATTTCGGCGAAGGTGCGGCCGATCACCGAGCTTTCGTCAAAGCCGAAGGTGTGGGCGTACAGCTTGTTGGCAAACAGGCAACGAAAACTCCCGGCTTCAAAGGAGGAAATGAGCACCGGCACGTTGTCGGCCAGGAGTTGGAACTGGTCGGCCCGCGCCAGAGCGGAGAGTTCGGCCAGGCGCGAGGCCGTCACGTCATGCAGCGCACAGAGGTAGCAGCCTTGCTCGGGCAACCAGCGTGCGTTGCAGTCGAGCCAGGCGTCAGCCCATGACGCATTGCGGGCACGCGGCATGCGCAGGTTGAGCGTGAAATCACCCCGCGCCGGCAGCTTGGCGGCCAAGGCCGCCGAAGAATCGCTGCTCAACACGTCCGGCAGGGACAGGCTGGCGCCGGTGTCGGCCGCGATGCCACTGAACTGGGTGAACGCACGGTTGCTGCGGAGCACCGCGCCATCAAGCGACAACCACACCAGCATGCAAGGCAGGGTGTCTGCATCAGGCAGATCGCTGTCACGCAGGGCGGGAAGCTGGGTCATGAAGGGCCGATGAGACGCGTGCAAAGGGATGAGCGGCCATGATAGCCGGGCACCCCCGCCGCCGGCTTCAGCCAACGGGCTGCAGCAGCGCCTCGCGCGCCAGGCACAGGTCGTCCCAGGCGCGCGACTTGTCTTCCGGGTTGCGCAGCAGGTAGGCCGGGTGGTAGGTCACGACCAGCGGCACGCCCTGGTACTGGTGGACACGGCCGCGCAGCCGGCCAATGGGCTCGGTGCTGCGCAACAGGCCTTGCACCGCAAAACGCCCCATCGCCAGGATGATGCGCGGCTGCACGAGTGCGATCTGGCGAATGAGATACGGCTCGCATTGCGCCAGCTCGGCCGGCTCGGGGTTTCGGTTGCCAGGCGGGCGGCACTTCACGGTGTTGGCGATGTAGACCTGCGCTTCAGCCGGCGCATCACCGCGCGTGAGGCCCACCGCGCGCAGCATGTTGTCGAGCAGCTGGCCCGACTTGCCGACGAAGGGCTCGCCTTGCTGATCTTCCTGCTCGCCAGGCGCTTCGCCCACGATCATCCAGTGCGCACGTTCGTTGCCCACACCGAACACCGTTTGCTTGCGGCCGCTGCACAGCTTGCAGGCCGTGCAACCGGCCACGGCCTCGCGCAGGGCAGGCCAGCCCATGGTGTCAATGCCCAGCGGGCGCGCGCCGGTTTCAACCTGCACCGGGGCGCTGGCTGGTTCGCGCACCGGTTGCGGTGCTGTCACGGCGCCTTGAACTTGCGCCGCCGGCGTTGGCGCGGCAGGCACGTTAGGCGTATCGGGTGTGGCCCACACCCGGATGCCCATTTCGCTCAGCATCGTGACCTGGCGTTCACTCCAGCCCATGCCGCACTCCTGTCAAAGTCAGGCTCATCACCACGGCGTCTTCGCGCCCGCTCTCATGCGTGCTGCGCGAGGCCGGGTAGTAGCCGCGGCGCAGGCCGATGTGCACGAAGCCATAACGCTCGTAGATGGCACGTGCGCGCAGGTTGCTCTCGCGCACTTCGAGCCAGATCTGCTGCGCGCGCCTGGCGCGGCCGAGCGCGCCCAGCTCGTCGAGCATGAAACGCGCATGGCCGAGGCCCTGCACGGTCGGGGCCACAGTGATGTTGAGCAGGTGCAGTTCGTCGACACCTTCCATTGCGATGAAGTAGCCCAGCATCTCGCCCTGCGCCCCATACAGCACCTGCGACGGGTAGCCAGCCGCGAGCGAATCGATGAAGTTGCCGCGCGTCCAGGGGAAGGTGTAGGCCTGCAGCTCGATGGACAACACCGCGTCGAGCTGCCGCGTGGTCATGGGCAGCAGCAAACGCTCGTCACGCAAGACGGCACTCATGCTGCCGCCTCCTTGGCCAGGCGGACGGCTTCGCGCTCAACTGTGGTCTGAGCTACCTTGTCACGCAGATAAACCGGCAACGCATGGACCGCGTCGACGGCTGCACCGTCAGCCCACAATTGCTGCGCGACTTGCGCAAGGGCTGCAGCGCGCGAACGGGGTTGGGCCCAGGTCAATGCATCAGCGACATGCAGGCGCTCACCAAATGCCTGCAACGCCGAGCCGGCGATCACGCTGGGCGGCGCGGCTTGCCAACGCGCGTTGAGGGCATCCACTGCGTACAGCGCGGGCGCGCTCTGCACCGACCAACGCAAGCCTTGCCAACGGTAGGCACCGGCGTAGATTTCGCCCATGCGGGCGTCCATGGCGACCCACACTTCGTCGAGCGGCTGCTGGTTGTGCGCGTCTTGTGCGACCAGCATCAGGCTGTCCACCGGCAACACCGGCTTGCCCGCGCCAAAGGCCAGACCCTGGGCCACCGAGCACGCCGTGCGCAAACCGGTGAACGCACCGGGGCCACAACCGAAGGCAATGGCGTCGAGCTCGGCCAGTGTGCAGCCGGCTTCGGCCAGCAAGGCCAGGATGTCGGGGATCAACCGTGCCGAGGCCTGCGCGCCACCCACCGACTCGCGCGTAAGCACGCCCTGCGGCAGGTGCAGTGCAATGCTCATCGATTCGGTGGAGGTGTCGAACGCCAGCAGTTTGGCCATGGGCACGAGTCTACCGGGCGCGTCGATGTGAACCTCTGCATGCGATCATTCCGCCATGCCGATCCGCACTCTCTTATCTACTCTCTTGCCTGCTCTCTTGTCTGCCCTCTTGCGCACCCTCAGCGCCACCTTGTTTGTATGGGCCAGCCAGGCAAATGCCGGCCCGCTTCCCCCCGAGGTTGAAACCGCGTTGCAGCGCGCCGGCGTGCCGCGTGAATCGCTGGTGGTGGTGGCGCAAGAGGTAGGCGCAACCACACCGCGGCTGGCCTGGCAGGCGCAGATGCCGGTGAACCCGGCTTCGCTGATGAAGCTCGTGACCACCACCGCCGCACTCGACCTGCTCGGCCCCGCCTGGAGCTGGACCACGCCAGTGTGGATTCAAGGCACCATGCTCAACGGGGTGCTCGAAGGCAACCTGGTGATCAAGGGCAGCGGCGACCCCAAGCTCGTGCAGGAGCGGCTGTGGCTGCTGCTGCGCCGTGTGCAGCAGCTGGGTGTGCGCGAGATCCGCGGCGACATCGTGCTCGACCGCAGCGCCTTCCTCGTGCCCGAGCAGAACCCAGCCGACTTCGATGGCGAGCCGCTGCGGCCCTATAACGTGCGGCCCGATGCGCTGCTGCTCAACTACAAATCGCTGCTGCTGACCTTCACGCCCGACGCGGCGCGTGGCATCGCCATCGTGTCGAGCGAGCCGCCGCTGGCGGGCGTGCGCATCGACGTGGGCGTGCCCTTGTCGAACGGTGTGTGCAACGACTGGCGCGCTGTGCTGCGTGCCGAACTGGCCGACCCGTTGCGGGTGCGTTTTGCAGGTCACTACCCCACGGCCTGCGGCGAAAAACAATGGCCACTGGCTTATGCCGACCCCAAAGCCTACAACCCGCGCGTGCTGGCCGGCCTGTGGCGCGAGATGGGCGGCAGGCTGATCGGCCGCGTGCGTGATGGCACAGCGCCCACCGACCCGCCGAGCTTCGAGCTGAGTTCACCGCCACTGGCCGAGCTGATCCGCGACATCAACAAATTCAGCAACAACGTGATGGCGCAGCAACTGTTCCTGACCCTCGGGCTTACCCAACGCGGCACCGGCACGCCGGAGCAGGCGCGTGACGTGCTGCGCATGTGGCTGGCCGAGCGCTACGGCGACGACGCCCGCGGCGCGGTGATCGACAACGGCTCGGGGCTGTCACGCGAATCACGCCTCACGGCGCAATTGCTGGCGCGCATGTTGCAGGTGGCCTATGCCGGCCCGGCCATGCCCGAG
>JACMKW010000090.1 GCA_014379885.1 Rhizobacter sp. | reverse complement strand
GCCGCCGTGCTCATTGGGCGCAAACTTCTTCTCATAGTAGCGGTCACCCACGTACACCAATGCGCCATCGACTTTCAGTCGGGACAACAGCGACCTAACCGTTTCCCTTGCAACATCAGGAACTGTCGCCTGAACGAGAGACACGATACCTGCGGACGTTGAGCCTTCGGACCCGGCGTCTCGCATTAGATCGAGAAGCAAAAGCTTGACGCCGGTGGGCCGCTTTCGCCGACTCTTGGAATCTGAGCCGTCACAATTTTGTTCAACGATATCGAGCAGCGCCACCTCCTTTATGGTTGCTTGGTATCCGTTTCCGTCGAGATAGCTGATTGCGGGCGGATCGGCCCAGCTGTCAAGCGGAGTGCGGGAGTTCGAGCCTAATTCCCGGTTTCGAGCCGGCGGTCGCCAAGGCCTCTAGACGCGAGTCTCCAGACTCTTCACAATCTCCGGCGAACGATCCCTCGAGAGGCCCGATGTTTCAAGCTCCGCTAGAACGCTTTGAATCTGGGCACGACGGCTATGCAGGGAAAACGCTGACTGAGCGGAACACGGGTCGGTTCTATACGCCTAGTGCTCTCGCAGAAGACCTAGCAACGCGCGTTGTGAGGCAGGCAAAACGGTGCGCACGGCGCTCCAGGGATATCGCCATTTGTGATCCCTTTTGTGGAGACGGACGCCTAGTTGTCGAAGTGCTGCGGTTGGCCTCGCGCGAACCCGTTTTGCGCGTTAGGAACTGGGTCGTATCGCTCAAGGACATAGACGCCCTCGCCGTAGAGGCCGCTAGAAGTTCCGTTATCGCGATCGCGCTGAGCCACGGACTTTCTGTCGAGGTGCGCCTCGACATTGGAGATAGTTTTTCTAACGGCTCCCCCGAGCAACATGACATTGTGGTCACCAATCCACCTTGGGAGCTCTTGAAACCCGATACTCGCGAGTTCGGCCACCTTTCGAGCTCGGATGCGGAAACACATCGCAGGGCGTTAAAACTACGGTCCATTGAGTTAGATGGTCGCTTTCCTGCCGCGCGCGGCGAAAACTCGTGGGGTGGATGGGGGACTAATCTCGCCAGATGCGGATGGGAGCTGGCGCTTCGGTCCTGCGCGCCAGGTGGCTGTCTCGGTATCGTGTTGCCTTCGACAATATTTGGTGACCAAGCGTCGTCCACGATGCGTCGGCGGGCGTTTACGCGTTCCCGCCTGCTCGATCTTTCCACCTACCCAGCCGAAGCCCGCCTGTTCGCGCGAGTAGATCAAGCTGCCGACCGCCACACCCTGCTCCTTGGTCTTGCCGTTCAGCGTGGTCTGCAAACGGTACTGGCCCGGGGGCACCTTGACCCACAGGAAAGGCCCTGTGGTCTTGGCGTCGAGCACCACACCGCCTTTGCGGTCGATCAGCCTTACCTGCGCATCGGCAGTGAAGCTGTTCTTGGCGCCGTCTTTCTCGTACACCTCGATGTTCAGCGGGTACTGGCCACGTGCCTGGGTGAAGGCCGGAATCTGCTCGTAGGGGATGCCACCCGTCACGTAGCTCACCTCACCCGAGGTCTGCACCTGCGGCAAGGACACGGCCTCGCCGGGCATCACCGACTTGGCCGCGTCACCCGGTGGAGGCGACGTAGCCGGTTCCTGAGCCCATGCCGCAGAACCCATGAGCAGGGCTGCAGCCGCGGCCGGGATCAGTTTCTTGAATGCAATGTTCATGGTGGTCCTCTTGGGTTTGGTTCAAGAAACCATTGGGCTCGCATTCAAGGCCCCGTGTTCCCACCGCGGGGCAGGTTGCGGCCAAGTCCTACGCCCGCTCAGCCAAGATTTACCGGCACAAAGATCCGTTCTCCGTCACGCTCCACCAGCAGGGCCACGCTCTTCGGTTTTGCGCCCATCACGCTCTTCACCTGTTCGACCGAAGTGACCGGCTTGCCGTTGATCGCCACCAGCACGTCACCGGGCTCGATGCCCGCCCGCGCCGCCGGGCCAGTCACGTTTTCAACCACCAGGCCGCCTTCACTTTGCACCTGGCGGCGCTCGTCGCGCGTCAGTGGGCGCAGCGCCAAACCGAGCTGGCCGCCACGGTCAGCAGGCTCATCGGCAGCAGCCTGCTTGTCGGCTTCATCGGCGCCACCCAGTCGGGCCTCGATGTCCATCGCCGAGCGCTCACGCCACACCTTGAGCTTGACCTTCTCGCCAGGGCTCGACATGCCGATCACGCTGCTGAGCGAGCCCGAGCGCTGAATCACCTCGCCATTCACCTCGGTGATCACGTCGCCCGGCTTCAGCCCGGCCTTTGCAGCCGCACTGTTGCGCGCCACGCTGGCCACCAACGCACCGTCGGGCTTGTTCATGCCGAACGATTCGGCAAGCGACTGGTTCACGTCTTGCACCGTCACACCCAGGCGGCCGTGCGACGCCTTGCCGGTGGCAACGATCTGCTCCTTCACCTTCAGCGCCACGTCGATCGGGATGGCGAAGGCCAGGCCTTGGTAGCCGCCCGATTGCGAATAGATCTGCGCGTTGATGCCCACCACCGCGCCGCTGCCATCGAACAGCGGCCCGCCCGAGTTGCCGGGGTTGACCGCCGCATCGGTCTGGATAAATGGCACGACTGAATCGCCCGGCAGCGAGCGGCCCTTGGCACTGACGATGCCTTGTGTGGCTGTCTGCTCAAAGCCGAACGGGGCGCCAATGGCCATCACCGGGTCACCCACTTCCAGCAGCTTGGGGTTGCCCAGGCGCACGACGGGAAGCTCTTTGGCATTGATGCGCAGCACCGCGATGTCGGTCGTGGGGTCGGAGCCCAGCACCTTGGCTGCAAATTCGCGACGGTCACTGAGCTTCACCGTCACGTCCTTGGCTTCGCGCACCACGTGCGCGTTGGTGAGAATCAGGCCGTCGCTGCTGATGATGAACCCCGAACCCTGGCCACGAAACGGCTGCGAGGGGTTGGCACCACGCCCACGCTGCTGCATGCCGGGCAGGCCCCGGAAGAACTGGAAGAACGGGTCGTTCTCCAAGCCGGGTGGCAAGCCGCCCTGTTGCTGCTCTTCGGCCGAGAGTTTGTGTGTGCCCGATACCGTGACACCCACCACCGCCGGCCCGGCCTGCGCAAAGATGGCGCGGTAGTTCGGCACGGCCGTCTGCGGCGCAATGGGCGCGGCCGGTGCCATCACGGCGGCAGCAGCCGTGGGACCGTTCACCACGGCCGCGAGCTGCGTCTGCTGGGTCTGGGCTTGAAGTTCTTCTTTCTTAAGCCAGTGGGGCAGGCCGAACGCTCCGGCCGAGCCCATGATCAGCACACCCGCCGCCACCAGGGTGGCATTCAAGGGGTTGAGTTTCATCGTGAGCCTCTTTCTTCTGAAGAACCGCGCGGGAGATTCCGCATGCGACAGAAGATAAGCAAGGCCCGTGAAGCTTCGGTTAGCCGGGGGTTAGGCGAAGGTTAAGCCGCCTCGCCGAGGCCCTACATTGCATGCAACCAACCATCGAGCAGCCTTTGAACCCGACCCCCGACGACAAGCCGCCCGCGACCTCACCCTGGCGAAGAGTCCACCCCGACGTGCTCAAGCTCGGCCTGGTGAGTTTTCTCACCGACCTGAGCTCGGAGATGATTTTTGCGGTGTTCGCGGTGTTCTTTACCACCGTGGCCGGCGCATCAAGCGCTTTGCTGGGGCTGATCGAGGGGTTGGCCGATTTTTCGGCCTCGTCGCTCAACTACCTGGCTGGCCGGTTGTCAGACCACAGCGGGCGGCGCAAGGCTTTCGTCGTCGCGGGCTATGGCTTTTCGACCTTGGCCAAAACCATCCTGTTGGTTTCCAGCTCCATCACCGGGCTGGGCCTGTTCCGGGTGATCGAGCGTCTGGGCAAGGGCTTTCGCGGCCCTCCGCGCGACGCATGGCTGGCATCGGTGGCCGATCCTGCCCACCGCGGTTATTCGTTCGGCGTGCACAAGGCACTCGACAAGGCCGGAGCCGTGCTGGGCCCGTTGATCGCCTATGCCTTGCTCTCTTGGTTGGGTGAGTCGCCCGCCACCTACCGCACGCTGTTCTGGGTGGCCTTCGTGCCTGCTGTGGCGGCCGTCGTGGTGCTGGCCTTGATGAAAGACCAACCCGGCGCCCGCCGCGAACCCGAGAGCATGGGCAAAAACTGGCGCCTGCTCAGCCCGGGCTTCAAGCGCTTTCTGCTGCCCGCCGGCATCTTTGCGCTGGCCTACTACAGCCTGGGCTTTCTGCTGCTGAAGGCCCACGACGCGGGTTTCAGCGTGACCGACATCGTGCTGCTGTATGCGCTGTTCAACACCACCTGCGTGATCGTGGCGCCCTGGGTGGGCAAGTTGGGTGACCGCATTGGCCGCCGCCACATCGTGATGCTGGGCTATGCCTTGTATGGCCTGATCAACGTGGGTGTGGTGTTTGCCAGTCAACCCTGGCAGTTGATCGTGCTGTTCGCGCTCTACGGCTTCTTCTACGCGGTCGAAGACTCGCAGAGCAAGGCCTTCATTGCCGACATCGAACCCGAGCGCCGTGCCTCGGCCATCGGCGTCTACAACTTCGTCACCGGCGTGCTGTACCTGCCTGCGTCGCTGCTGGCCGGCGCCTTGTGGCTGGTGGCACCGGGCGTGGCGTTTACCTTGGCCGCGCTGCTGTCAGGCGCCGCCATCGTGTTGTTCGCCGTGCTCAGGCCGGACCGCGCGTAGCCGGCGCGTCACGCTCAGCATGATCATGTGCGGCTCGCCTGCGCCCTCTCCGGGTCCCCGTTGTTGAGCAGCGCGTCGATGAGTTGGTCTTTCTCGACCCACTGCTGTTCGACCCAGGCGCTGATGCGCTGGCGGTAGGCCTTGTCGCCCATGGGATCGCTGCCCAGCACATCGGCCGGGATGTCGCGCTGCTGCACACGCACGATCACCGCGTCAAGGCGCCCGCTGAGCAACGCCCAGAAACTGGGTGCGCCGTTGGGGTAGACGATGGTCACGTCGAGCAAGGCCTCGAACTGTTCACCCATCGTGGCCAGCGCAATGCCCAGGCCGCCGATCTTGGGCTTGAGCAAATGGCGGTAAGGGCTGTTCTGTTGGTCGTGCTTGGCCTGGGTGAAGCGGGTGCCCTCGACGAAATTGATCACCGAGGTCGGGATGCGCTTGAACTTCTGGCACGCCTCGCGGGTTGTCTTCAAGTCGTTCTGGCGCGCGCCATGGCCTCTGCCGCGTTTCATGAACGGGAAATCGAGGGCCCACCAGGCCAGACCGATCACCGGCACCCAGATCAGCTCTTGCTTCAAGAAAAACTTCAGGAACGGTATGTGCCCGTGGAAGATTCTTTGCAGCACCAGAATATCGACCCAGCTCTGGTGGTTGCTCGACACCAAATACCAGCCGCGCGGGTTCAGCTCTTCAACGCCTTGCACGTCCCAGCTCACCGGGCGCACCGCCGCAATCCAGGCGTTGTTGACAGCCACCCAGCCCGAGGCCAGCGCGGTGAGCACACGGTCGCAGCCGCGGCGCACGGCATCGAATGGCAGCAGCAGCTTGAGTAGCGAGGGCGGCGCCAGGCTCGAAGCCACGATCAAGGTGTTCAAGCCGAGCGTGAAACCGGTCAGGCCACCGCGCAAGGCGGCGGGCAATCGTGAAAGCATGGTGAGGGCCGGGAGTTCGACGGAGTGCACCGGCGGCGCATGCCACCGGCCGGGCGATTGTGCGGTACCTCACACTCAACGGGCTGATTCGCCTCAAAACGCGCTGGCTTACCCGCAACCGATCCGCCAAAAGACTGTCGTTTCGGGCGGTTTGGGCCCCCGCGCCCTCAGGCCTGCTTGAGACCTGCAGGCCAGTTGATCGCGTCGGCTTGCCCGCAGGTCTCGAACAGAGGCTTGGCAAACAGATAGCCTTGCATGAGGTTCACGCCCATGTCTTGCAGGCAAAGGCATTCGTCAACGGTCTCGACGCCTTCGGCGAGAACCATGATGCCCAGCTCTTCGCAGATGCGTGACACCCCACGCACGATGGCTTGGCGCGCCGCGCTCTTGTCGATGTGGCGCGCCAGCTCCATGTCGAGCTTGATGATGTCGGGCTGAAAGTCAGCCAACAGATTGAGGCCGGCATACCCCGCGCCGAAGTCATCAATGGCGGTCAGGAAGCCGATGCGCTTGTATTCACGCAAGATCTCGGCGAGCCATTTGCCGTCATCCACACGCTCGCCTTCGACCGCCTCGAAAATAATGCGCTCCAGCGGAAAGCCGTGTTTGCGCGCCGCCTCCAGCGTGGCTCGAATGCACAGCTCGGGCCGGTAGATCGCGTTGGGCATGAAGTTGATCGACAGCCGGGTGGGCATCTTCAGCAGCGCAGCGGTCTTGATCGCCTTGGTGCGGCAGGCCTGGTCGAACCGGTAGCGGTTGGATTCATTCACCTGCGACAACACGCTGAGCGCGCCCTCGCCGCCCGGGCCGCGCACCAACGCTTCGTGCGCAAAGATTTGCCGCGCCTGTAAATCAACGATCGGCTGGTAGGCATAGCTGAACTGGAAGCCCAGCCGCTCGGCGGTACTGCAGTCGCCGCAAGCCTTGCCGTCTTCCATCGGGACGAAGTCGGAAGGCGCAGCTCTCTGGATCGGGATCATCGGTGGCTCGGTTCGTTATATCCGCGTTTTCGGCACGCCGACCCAAATTCTTTAGCAGGCCGAACGGGCCGTCGTTACTGAACCTGGCTCAAAGCGCCTTCGAGCTGCTTGACCGTGCGGTCGATGTTCTGGAGCTTGTCCAATCCGAAAAGGCCGATGCGCCAGGTGCGAAAGTCAGCTGGCTCGTCGCATTGAAGCGGCACACCCGCCGCCGTCTGCAAGCCCAGCTCACGAAACTTTTTCGACGAGTGGATGTCGGCATCGGTGGTGTAGCTCACCACCACACCGGGCGCTTCGAAGCCAGGTGCTGCCACGCTCTTGAAACCCCTGCTCGCCAGCAGTGCACGCACACGGCTGCCCAACTGCGCTTGCGCGGCGCGTGTTTTCTCGAAGCCGAGCGCCTTGGTCTCCAACATCACGTCGCGCACGCGCGTGAGCGCGTCGGTGGGCATGGTGGTGTGGTACGCGTGAGCGCCGCCCTCGTAGGTCTCCATGATCTGCAGCCACTTGCGCAGGTCGCAGGCAAAACTGGTGCTGGTGGTCTGGTCGATGCGCTCGCGTGCGGCGGCACTGAGCATCACGAAAGCACTGCCGGGCGACCCGCTCCAGCCTTTTTGCGGCGCGCTGATGAGCACGTCAACCCCGGTCGCACCCATGTCGACCCACATCGCGCCCGAGGCAATGCAATCGAGCACAAACAGGCCGCCCACCGCATGCACCGCGTCGGCCACGGCACGCAAGTAGTCGTCGGGCAGGATCATGCCGGCGGCTGTTTCTACATGCGCAGCAAACACCAGCGCTGGTTTTTCGCGCTCGATGGTGGCCACCACCTCGGCAATGGGCGCGGGAGCAAAAGCCGCCTGCGAGCCGGCGGCGACAGGGCGTGCCTTCAACACTGTGGCCGACGACGGGATAGAGCCCATGTCGAAGATCTGCGTCCAGCGGTAGCTGAACCAACCGTTGCGAATCACCAGCACCTTCTGGCCGGTGGCGAACTGGCGTGCCACACCTTCCATACCGAAGGTGCCGCTGCCGGGCACCACGATGGCCGCTTTGGCGTTGTAGGCCTCCTTCAACGTGGCCGAGATGTCGCGCATCACGCCCTGGAATTTTTGCGACATGTGGTTGAGCGCACGGTCGG
>JACMKW010000089.1 GCA_014379885.1 Rhizobacter sp. | reverse complement strand
GCAAGACCTGTTGCGCGACCCGATGCGCATTGACGTGGCTTCGCAGACCGACACCCACGAAAACATCGAGCAGCGCCTGCACTGGGCCGACAACAAGCATCACAAAGATGCCTTGCTCGACCACATCCTGACCGGCAAAGAAATGGAACAGGCCGTGGTGTTCACCAGCACCCAGCGTGACGCCGACTGGCTGGCCGACCGCCTGGCCGACATGGGCCATGCCGTGGCTTCGCTGCATGGCGGCATGCCGCAAGGCCGCCGCACCCGCGTGCTGCAAGGCCTGCGCAACAAGCAGCTCAAGGTGCTGGTCGCTACTGACGTGGCGGCTCGCGGCATTGACGTGCCGAGCATCAGCCACGTGATCAACTACGGCTTGCCGATGAAGGCCGAAGACTACGTTCACCGCATTGGCCGCACGGGCCGTGCCGGCCGCAATGGCCTGGCGGTAACGCTGGCCGAGCGAATGGACAGCGGCATGATCCGCCGCATTCAGCAGTTCACCACGCAAAACATTCCCGTGGCGACCATCGTTGGCCTGGAGCCCAAGAGCCCGGAGCCGCGCATGTTTGCTCCGCGTGCCGTCGACAACAAGTTCGGTGGCGGCGGCAAGCCCTTCGGCCATGGCCGCCCTTCGGGCCCGAGCAAGAGTTTCGGCAACAAGCCGTTCGGCAAGCCGACGTACCCGCCGCGCGCTGGCGAAGGCTTCCCGCCGCGCGACCGTGCACCGTTTGACCGTGATCGTGTTCCGTTTGATCGTGATAGCGCGCAGCACAACCGCTTCAGCCCCGACCGCCCGAACGACCGCCACAACAGCGTGTTTGTTCCGAGCGGCCAGCCAGCGCCGCGTGTGAGTGCATTCGACCGCGCGCCGGTTGATCGCAACACGAACGGCTTTGCCCCGCGCAAGCCCGCTGGTGCACCGGTGGGCAAGGGCGGTTTCAACAAGCCGCAGCGCCCGCGCCAAGGTGGCTTCAGCCGCTGATCGGTCTTTGCCGTCAAAGAAAAAGGGCTCGCAGTGCGAGCCCTTTTTCATGAGGACTTCAGATGCGCCTGACGCGCACCTCGACCCGCATGCCAAGGTACGCGTCGGGCTCGCCATACCAGCTGCCCAGAACGGGCGCGGCCTGTTTGGGGTCGCGCGACACCCCCACACGCACCAGGTGGTAGCCGCCGAGCAGGTTGTTGGTGGGGTCGAAGGGCACCCAGCCGGCGCCCGGCAGGTAGGCCTGCAGCCAGGCATGGGTCGAGCCCGCTCCGACGACGCTGGAGTCGCTTTCATCGGCGTCTGCATCCAGCGACGGGTCGTAAAGGTAGCCCGACACAAAACGTGTGGCCACACCCAGTCGGCGTGCTGCTTCCATCATCAGCAGCGCAAAGTCGCGGCAACTGCCTGTGCCCCGTGCCAGGGTGATCAATGGCGTTTGTGTGCCCTCTTCATCGCGTGCGGCGTAGGTGAGTTTTTCGCGTATGTGCTGATTCATCTCCACCAGCAGGTCGCGTGTGCTGGTGGGGCCGTCGGTGCGGATGAACTGGCGCGCCCAGGCGGTGAGCTTGCCGTCCGGGTCGTCGTAGTGCGGCCGCAGGTAGTGCTCAAGATCGAAGCGCTCGTCCACCGAATAGGCAAACGGGAAGTACTCGGCCGAAGGCGACAGCGGCAGCTCCAGGTTGTTGCTGTGCGCATGCTCGATGGTGAATGAGCAGACGATCTTCAGTTCGTCGGCCTCGCCAAGCGGCTGCACCAGGGCCACCGAGTTGGAGTACGGATCCTGGATCATGCGCACCAACGCGTCAGGGCTCACCTCCAGGTCGGTGGCGAGCACACGCAGGTCGTGGCTTTCTCGCGGGCGGAACATTACGCGGTGTTCGCCAAAGGTCACCGGCTTGGCGTAGCTGTAGATCGTGGTGTGAGTGATGTCGTACTGGACAGACATGGTCTGTGCTTTCTGGGCTTGCGAACGGCGCGGCGAACGGCGTGACAGTGTGCGTCGCGGCGTTCGTCGCGTCTGTAGGAGCGGGCTATGCGCGCTCGTCAGACACCCAGCAACTCGACCTCGAAAATCAGCGTGGCATTGGGCGGGATCGCACCACCGGCGCCGCGTGCACCATAACCAAGCGCAGGCGGGATCACCAGCAAACGCGTGCCGCCCACCTTCATGCCTTGCACGCCTTCGTCCCAGCCCTGGATGACCATGCCGGCCCCCAGACCGAACGCGAAGGGGTCGTTGCGGTCCTTGCTGCTGTCGAACTTGGCGCCCTTGACGCCGTTGTTATAGAGCCAGCCGGTGTAATGCACGGTCACATGCTGGCCGGCCTTGGCTTCGGCGCCGGTGCCGGGGGTGGTGTCTTCGTATTGCAGGCCGGAGGCGGTGGTTTGCATGGCGTGTGTTTGGTGGTTGAAAGGTCGTGATGCTAAGGCACGGGCGGCCACAAGGCTTGCCAGGCGGACTCGGCCTCAGCGAGCCAGGGGCCGGGGGTGCGCGCATCGGGCGCTGGTGGCGGGAGGCGCAGCACGCTCGCCGCGGCGCGCAAAGCAGCAATCGGCTCCTGAATGTTCAGCGCTTGCGCACCGCTTTGCTTGGACAGCTTGTCGCCTTCGGCATTCAGCACCAGCGGCGTGTGCAGGTACGAAGGCGTGGGCAAGCCGAGCAGGTGTTGCAACATGATCTGCCGCGCTGTGTTGTCGGCCAGGTCTTCACCGCGCACTACGTGGGTGATGCGCTGATCGGCATCGTCGATCACCACCGCAAGCTGATAGGCCCACAGCCCATCGGCGCGCTTGAGCACGAAATCGCCCACGGTCTTCGAGACATCTTGTGTCTGGATCCCAAGGTGCCGGTCGGTCCATGTGATGCAGCCCTCGCTGCGCACACGCATCGCGCGGGCTGGCTTGCCGTGCAGGCCCGAACGGCAGGTACCGGGGTAGACGAGCTCACCATGGCGGGCCTTGGTGTGGCCTGACGCGGTGAGCGCTTGTGCGATGTCGTTGCGAGAACAGCCGCACGGGAAGGCGTGCCCTTCACTCAACAGCCGGTCGAGCGCGGCCTGGTACAGCGGGGTGCGCTGCGATTGCCATACTGGCGGCTCATCGGGGTGCAGGCCGCAGGCAGCGAGCTGCGACAGGATCAACTGGTCAGCACCGGCCACGCAGCGCGGCGTGTCAACGTCTTCAATGCGCACCAGCCAAACGCCGCGCTTTGCGCGCGCATCGAGCCAGCTCGCGAGCGCCGCCACCAGCGAACCGGCGTGCAGCGGCCCGGTGGGTGAGGGCGCGAAGCGGCCGCGATACATCACCGTTCAAGCGGCCGTTCAGGCGCCACCCAGCGGCAGGCGGCTGGTGTGCCGCTCCAGCAAGGCCTTGCGTGTGGCAGCGCTCTCAAGCTGGTTCAGCCACCAGCGCAGGGCCAGGCCTTGCTGCGGCTTGCGCATGCTCTTGCCCGTGGGCTCGCCGCGCCACGCGTAGCCGAGGCGGGCATTCAGCGGCGGGCGCTGCACGGCCTTGGCCACCAGGTGGCCTGCCGCAATGTGCTCGCGCACCATGGGCTCGGGGATGAAACCGCAGCCCATGCAACGCAGCAGTGCCTCCACCTTGGCCGGCATGTTCGACACCGTGAGCACGTCTTGCCCCGGCAGCAGGTTGACGGTGAGGGGGGCGAGCCGCTGCGCCGAATCGGCGACCGCGATGGCGCGGTGGCGCATCAGTTCGGCATCGGTGATGGGCTGCGTCGCTGATGCCAGCGGGTGGTGGGGTGCAACCGCGAAAACGAAGGGCATCACCCCCAGCGTCTGCAATTGGATGCCAGCGGGTGGTGATTGGTCGGTGCCCACGCCGATGGCCAGATCGGCCTGGCCGCTGACCAGCGCCTCCCATGTGCCGGCCAGGATCTCGGTGCGCAGCCGCAGGCGCGTGCCCGGGCCGCTGCGGCCGGGGTCACCTCCCTCGGCCTTGAGGGCGTAGAAGGCTTCGCAGATTTCGAACACGGTCACGCGGGAGATTGCGCCGTCCACCGCCACGGTGAGTTGTGTTTCCCAGCCGGTACTGACACGTTTGACGCGGTTGGCCACGGCATCTACCTGCTCCAGCAGGCGCCGGCCTTCGTTGAGCAGCTCCTCACCGGCGGCGGTCAGTTTGGCCTGGCGGGAGCGGCGGTCGAACAGCAGCACGTCGAGCGCGTCTTCGAGCTGGCGCACGTTGTAGGTGAGGGCCGAAGGCACTTTGCCCAGCTCGCGTGCCGCCGCGGCGAAGCTGCCGGTGCGGGCGATGACGTCCATCATCGCCAGGGCTTCGGGGGTCAGCACATTGCGGGCAGTGATCATGAGGCGGGCATTCGAGGAGGCAGGGCGGGTTCATCTTATTTGAATGGATGCTTCAACGCGTGAGGGCTGATCGAGCGGGCGCTGAGGTCTAAATTAATGGCTCAGAAAGGTCACTCATCACCATGATCACTCTTCGCAAATCGTCTGAACGCGGCTTCGCCGACCACGGCTGGCTGAAGTCGTTTCACAGCTTCTCATTCGCCGACTACTACCACCCCGAGCGCATGGGCGTGGGCAACCTGCGTGTGATCAATGAAGACCGCATCGCCCCAGGCACCGGCTTCGGCACGCACGGCCACCGCGACATGGAGATCATTTCCTATGTACTCAGCGGCGCGCTGGGCCACAAGGACAGCATGGGCAACGGCACGCAGATCGTGCCCGGGGACGTGCAACGCATGAGTGCCGGGCGAGGCATCCAGCACAGCGAGTTCAACCACGCGGCCAACGAGACCACGCATTTCATGCAAATCTGGATCATGCCCAACGAGCGTGGCATCGTGCCGGGCTACGAGCAAAAGCGCTTCGATGACGCAGACAAGCGCGGACGCCTGCGGCTGGTGGCCAGCCCCGACGGGCGCGAGGGTTCGGTGACGCTGCATGCTGACGCGGCCATGTACGCCGGCTTGTTCGACGGCGACGAGGCCACCGAGCTGCCGCTCGATGCCGGGCGCAGCACCTATGTGCACGTGGCACGCGGTGCGATTCGGGTCAACGGCCAGCAGGCCGAGGCTGGTGATTCGGTGCTGCTCGACAGCGAAGGCACGCTGCGCCTTGACCATGGGCGCCAGGCCGAAGTCATCGTCTTCGACCTCGAACCCTGAGGCACTGCGGCGCTTGTTCGCGCTTCACGCAGCTTGCTACAGTGCGCCGCATGGACACTGTATTGAAGGTGATCAGCATCCTGCCGTGGACGGACTGGGCCGCACTTGCGGCCTTTTTTGCGTCGTGGACCGGATACGCCTGGTTTGCCCGTGATCGCTCGCAAACCAAGCCATCGGTGCTGGCCAGCACCAACCGCATTCGCCGTGAGTGGATGCTGCAAACCACTTACCGCGAAGTGCGTGTACTCGACGGCGTGGTGATCCAGAACCTGTCCACCAGCCCTTCGTTCTTCGCTTCCACCACCATCCTGGTCATCGGCGGCTTGCTGGCAGTGTTGAGCGCCAGCGACAAGGCCAGCGACCTGGTGCGCGAGATTCCGTTTGCAGCGCGCACTTCGGTGTTGATCTTCGATCTGAAGCTGGTGCTGCTGCTGGTGATCTTCGTGTATGCGTTCTTCCGCTTCACCTGGTCGATGCGGCAATACACCTTTGGGGCGTTGCTGATCGCTGCGGCGCCGGAGGCCAAACAGCTCGAAGCCATGGGCCCTGCGGGTGAAGAAAGGCGACAGGCCTTTGCAAAAAAAGCAGGGCGTGTGGTGGGCATGGCGGCCGAGACGTTCAATGACGGATTGCGTTCCTACTACCTGGCGTTTGCCGCAGTAGGGTGGTTTTTCTCCCCGCTGATCTTTGCCTTGGCCACGGCCGGGGTGATCTACATCCTCTACCAACGCGAGTTTCAGTCCGACGTGCTGGGCGCACTCAATTCCTGAGGGCGCAGCGAGGGGTCCAGGGCCTCGCGCTCGTCGAAGACGAAACAATCACCGTCGAAGTGCCGGCCGCCCACTTCTTCAAAGTACTTGAGGATGCCGCCGTCGAGCTGCACCACGTGCTCGATGCCTGCTTCGGTCATGTAGATCGCCGCCTTCTCGCAGCGAATGCCGCCGGTGCAATAGCTCACCACACGTTTGCCGCGCAGCTCGTCGCGATGGGCCAGCACCTGAGCCGGGAATTCGCTGAATTTGTTGATGTTCCAGTCGATGGCGTTGTGGACGCGACCGTGGCCGATCTCGAAGGCGTTGCGCGTATCCAGCGTCACCACCGGCCGGCCCTCGTCGTCATGGCCGGCATCAAGCCAACGTACGAGCGTCTTGGCGTCGACCGCAGGCGCCCGACCGGCTTGTGGCCGCACCGTGGGGTGGTCCATGCGGATGATCTCGCGCTTGACCTTCACCAGCAGTTTGCCGAAGGGCACGCTGTCAGACCAGCTCTCCTTGGGCGCCAGCGCTGCGAAGCGCGCATCGCGCTGCAACCAATGCACGAAAATACGCAGCTTCTCGGGGTCACCGGCAAGAAAAAGGTTGATGCCTTCGTCGGCCACCAATACGGTTCCTTTCAATCCCCCACCAGCGGCTTGTGAGCGAATGCTCTCGCGCAACTCAAGCGTGTCCGTCAAGGGCACAAAGAGGTAGGCCGAGATGTTCAAAATTGCTTTCACCTGCGTGATTCTACGGAGGCCACGCGTCCCTAAAATGCCCGGATGGCTTTCATTCACCTGCGCACCCACACCGAGTTTTCTGTTGTCGACGGCACCTTGCGGATCGACGAACTGGTGGGTGCGGCAGCGGCTGATGCACAAGCCGCGCTCGCCATCACCGACCTCTCCAACCTGTTCGGCACGGTCAAGTTCTACAGTGCGGCGCGCAAGAAGGGCGTCAAGCCGCTGATCGGTGCCGATGTGTGGATGGAGCCCACCGAAGGCGACAAGCAACCCAGCCGCTTGTTGCTGCTGGTTCAAAGCAAGACCGGCTACCTGAACCTGTGTGAGTTGATCTCACGCGGTTGGCTCGATCCCAACGCACGCGGCCAGGCCTGGCTCAAGTGGGAGTGGCTGGCCGAGTTGAACGAGGGCTTGATCGCGCTCTCGGGCGCCGAGTTGGGTGCCATCGGCCAGGCCTTGATGGCGCAAGACACGCAGCGCGCACGGGCCGTGGCCACCCGCTTGGCGCAGACCTTCCCGCAGCGCTTCTACATCGAGCTGCAGCGCGCCGGGCTGCCCAGCAACGAAGCCCACGTGCGCGCGGCGGTGCCGTTGGCCGCACAGATGAAGCTGCCCGTGGTGGCCACGCACCCGGTGCAGTTCCAGACGCCTGAAGACTTCGAGGCGCACGAAGCGCGCACCTGCATTTCCGAAGGCGAAACGCTCACCAACCCGCGGCGTGTCAAACGCTTCTCGCGTGAGCAGTACTTCAAGACGCAGGCGCAGATGGAAGCGTTGTTTGCCGACCTGCCAAGTGCCGTGCAAAACACAGTCGAGATTGCCAAGCGTTGCAGCCTGTCGTTGGTGCTGGGCAAACCGCAGCTGCCCGATTTCCCGACGCCCGAAGTGAATGGCGTGCGGTTGCCGATGGCCGAGTACTTCAGCCTCCTGTCGCATCAGGGGCTGGAGAGCCGCTTGAAGCAGCGTTATCCCGCCGAGGCAGATCGCGAAGCGCAGCGCCCGCTTTACGTAGCGCGGCTGGACTTCGAGATCAACACGATCCTCAAGATGGGTTTCCCGGGCTACTTCCTCATCGTGGCCGACTTCATCAACTGGGCGCAGTCCAACGGCTGCCCGGTCGGCCCGGGCCGCGGCTCCGGTGCAGGCTCGCTGGTGGCCTACGCGCTCAACATCACCGGCCTGGACCCGCTGCAATACAACCTGCTGTTCGAACGCTTCCTGAACCCGGAGCGTGTGTCGATGCCTGACTTCGACATCGACTTCTGCCAGGGCAACCGCGACCGCGTGATCGACTACGTGAAGCAGAAGTACGGCCGCGACGCCGTGAGCCAGATCGCCACCTTCGGCACCATGGCCGCGAAGGCCGCGCTGCGCGACATCGGCCGCGTGCTGGGCATGGGTTATGGGCATGTTGATTCGATCGCCAAGCTGGTGCCCGCGCCACCGGGAAAACAGGTGACGCTCGCGAGGGTGCCCGAGAAACCCGACCCCGGCTTGATCTATGCGCGCCAGGAGGCACCGGAACTTGAGCAGCGTGAGGCGGCGGAAGAAGAAGTGGCAGAGCTGCTCTCGCTGGCGATGCGGGTAGAGGGCATCACGCGCAACATCGGCATGCATGCCGGTGGCGTGCTGATCGCGCCGGGCAAGATCACCGATTTTTGCCCGCTGTACATGCAGCCTGGCAGCGACAGCGCAGTGAGCCAGTTTGACAAGGACGATGTCGAAGCGATCGGCCTGGTGAAGTTCGACTTTCTGGGCTTGGCGACGCTGACGATCCTGGAGCTCGCCAAAGAATTCATCATCGCCCGTCGGCCGCAACACAAGGACTTCGACTACGACAAATTGCCGCTCGACGACCAGCGTGTCTACAAGCTGTTCTCCGAAGGCCGCACCGAGTCGGTGTTCCAGTTCGAAAGCTCAGGCATGCAGCGCATGCTGAAAGATGCACGGCCGACGCGCATCGAAGACCTGTTCGCACTGAACGCGATGTTCCGGCCGGGCCCGATGGAGAACATCCCGACCTTCTGCCTTCGCAAGCACGGCAAGGAAGAGGTGAGCTACCCGCACCCGCTGCTCGAGACCGTGCTCGGCGAAACCTATGGGGTGATGGTCTACCAGGAGCAGGTGATGCAGGCGGCTCAGGTGCTCGGCGGCTATTCGCTCGGTGGAGCCGACCTGTTGCGCCGGGCAATGGGCAAGAAAAAGGCCGAAGAGATGGCCCAGCATCGGGAGATCTTCCGCGAGGGTGCAGCCAAGAAAGCCATCTCGAAGGAAGCCGCCGACGAAGTCTTCGACCTGATGGAGAAATTCGCAGGCTACGGCTTCAACAAGTCGCACGCGGCCGCCTACTCCTTGCTGGCCTATCACACGGCCTGGATCAAGGTTCACTGCACCGCCGAGTTCTTCGCGGCGAACATGACCATCGAAGCCGACGACACCGACAAACTGCGTGTGCTGTTGGCCGATGCGAAGACCTTCGGCATCGACGTGCAGGCGCCCGATGTGAACAAGGGTGTTCACCGGTTCGAACCTATCTCGGACAAGGTCGTTCAATACGGGCTGAGCGCGATCAAGGGCACCGGGCAGGGTGCCATCGAGGCGATCGTGAAGGCGCGGACCGAAGGCGGCGCGTTCAACAGCCTGTTTGATTTTTGCGCGCGTGTGGATCGGCAGCGCATCAACAAGCGTGTGGTTGAAGCACTCGTGAAGGCGGGCGCTTTTGATGCGCTTCATCCCGACCGTGCGTGCATGCTGGCGAGCGTCAGCCTGGCGCTCGATTGGGCCGGCACCCAGGCTGCACACGCCGACCAAGGTGGGTTGTTCGATTTTGGCGGCGAAAGCCAGCATGGGGCGAGTACCCAGGAGCCTGCGCTCGTGGCGGCCGACCCCTGGAGCATCCGGGAACGGCTGACGCTCGAAAAGAGCGCCCTGGGCTTTTACCTCTCGGGCCACCTGTTCGACCAGAGCGCCACCGAAGTACGCCAGTTCGCCAAGCGGCAGATTGCCGACCTCATCGATTCGCGCGAACCACAGATCCTGGCTGGCATCGTGGGCGACCTGCGCGTGATCAACGGCCAGCGTGGGCGTGTGGCCATCTTCAAGCTCGACGACAAGAGCGAGTACATCGAGTCGGTGATCAATGAAGAGCTGCTCAATGCCAACAAGGATCTGTTGAAAGACGACGAGCTGATCGTGGCGCTCGGCAAGGTGCAGCCCGACCGTTTCTCGGGCGGCATGCGCTTCAACATCCAGCAGGTGTGGGACCTGGCCACCGCACGCTGCCGTTTTGGCAAGTACCTGCGGGTGGAAGTGAATGGCAGTGTGCCGCCGGTGGCCGAGGTGCTTCGTGAATTTCCAAGCCGCCGCGTCAACACCGAGCAAGGGCCGGTGGCGCAGGGCCTGGGGGTGCGCCTGGTGCTGCAACGGGGTGCCGCCAGTGGAGAGCTCGATCTGGGCGAAGAGGGCCGGTTTTTCCCAACCGACGACGCATTGGCGCGCTGGCGTGAAGGCAGCCACGGTAAAGCCAGGGTGGTCTACGAATAGCAATGCACGGCGTCACCGGCGACCGTTGAGCGGTCGGGTGGCGTGGCCGCCACGTTCGAGGGCTGCCCCTGATCGGCCCACGTATGCAGCGTGTCTACACTGCCGTGCATGCCGACAACCACTCCGACAACCGGGCTGATCCTCACTGGCGGTGGTGCCCGCGCCGCCTACCAGGTCGGGGTGCTGAAGGCGGTGGCGAAGATACGGCGTGACGCCGCGCCCTGGGACCGCAGCAACCCTTTTCCAGTCATCACTGGCACCTCGGCCGGTGCGATCAACGCCGCTGCGCTCGCCAGCCACTGCGATGACTTCGACGGCGCAGTGGCCGCCGTGGCCGACGTGTGGGAAAACTTCCACGCCGATCAGGTGTACCGCAGTGACACCATCGGCGTCATTCGCACCGGCGCGCGCTGGCTCACGATGATGTCGCTGGGCTGGGTGATCGCCCGCTGGCGGCGCGCGAGGCTGCGCTCACTGCTGGACAACACGCCCCTCGAACACCTGCTCAACAACATGGTGGCGGTAGACCGCCTGCGTGGGGTGATGGAGTCGGGCCACTTGCAAGCGCTGGCGGTCACGGCGTCGAGCTACAGCTCGGGCACGCACGTGACCTTCTATGACTCGATGCAGGAGTTCACGCCCTGGAACCGCTCGCAGCGTGTGGCGGTGCGCACGCCGATCACGGTGCCGCACTTGCTGGCGTCGGCAGCGATTCCGTTTGTGTTCCCGGCGGTGTCGCTTGACTTCGACGGCGTGACCGAGTTTTTTGGCGATGGCTCGATGCGCCAGTCGGCCCCCATCTCGCCTGCGGTGCACCTGGGCGCGCGGCGCATTCTGGTAGTGGGTGCAGGCCGCATGCATGAACCGCCCGGGCGGCGCAAGGTGAGCGGCGCTTACCCCAACTTTGCGCAGATCGCCGGCCATGCACTGTCGAACATCTTCCTGGATGCCCTGGCGGTGGATGTGGAGCGCCTGCAACGCATCAACAACACACTCGCCTTGCTGCCGCCCGAGGCGCTGGCCAACACCAGCCTGCGCCCGATCGAGGTGCTGGTGATTGCCCCGTCACAACGCCTGGACGACATCGCCGCCAAGCACGTGAACAGCCTGCCCACGCCCATACGGGCCTTGTTGCGCGGTGTAGGCGTGACGGGCAAGGGCACCGACACCCGCGGTGCGGCGCTGGCCAGCTACCTGCTCTTCGAATCGGCCTACACACGCGAGCTGATCGCCTTGGGTGTCTCCGACACCATGTCTCGGCGCGACGAAGTGACGACCTTCTTCGGCGGGGAGCGGCGCTCGCGCCCGCGTGGTGGGCCGGTGGCCGACAGCGATTACCACACCACCGAGTTGGGATGAAAAACGACCTGCGGGCATGAGCCCGCCGGGCCGCCCCAAGGGCGAATACCGGAGTGCGCAGCGCGAAGGTATACCGGTGGGCCGGCAGGTCGCGGTGTGGCGCTGAAACGAAGCGTGCGGGTCTTACTTCTTGTCGGCTTTCTTCGCCGCAGCGGTGGCGGGTGCTGCAGCAGCTTCGAAGCTCGATCCATTGACGGTCAGGCCTTCCTTCGACAGGCGGGTCGCGGCGCCGCCTTTGATGCCTTTGACGCGGGCCATCAGGTCGGCCCAGTCCTTGAACTGGCCCTTCTTTCGCTCATCGAGGATGCGTACCGAGACCTTGGTGCCGATGCCCTTGACGGATTCGAGCG
>JACMKW010000017.1 GCA_014379885.1 Rhizobacter sp. | reverse complement strand
TCATCTACGACGGCGTGCGCGAAGTCGTGGCGCGCTACACGCCGCAGTGCGCTTCGGTGGAGATCGTGTTCGTCAACGTCAACCCGCAGAGCACGCTGCTGCTCGGCCAGGCGCGTGGTGCGGCCATCACCGGCCTGGTGTCTAGCGACATCGAGGTGGCCGAGTACACCGCCTTGCAGATGAAAAAGGCCATCGTCGGTGCCGGCCATGCCACCAAGGAGCAGGTGCAGGAGATGGTGAAACGCCTGCTCAAGCTGCCCGGGCTGCCGGGCAAAGACGCAGCCGACGCGTTGGGCCTGGCAATCTGCCATGCGCATGCGGCGCGGTCTTTTGCGGCAATCGAGAAGGCCACGGCGCGGGTGCGCAGCACCAAGGCGCAGTTCAAGGGTGGGCGGAGCTACTGACAACCGCTCAGCCTGAGGTATCGAAGGCCTGCTCAGGCTGTACCAAGCCTTCGATACCTCAGGCTGAGTGGTTGGTGATTTGGCTGCGGTGTTTCAGCCCGCACAGTTCACTGTCAACGCTGCTTGAACACCGCCTTGCGCTTGTTCACGAACGCGTCCATGCCTTCTTTCTGATCTTCCGTCGCAAACAGCGAATGGAACAGGCGGCGCTCGAACAACACACCTTCGGACAGCGGTGATTCATAAGCACGGTTCACGCTCTCCTTGGCCATCATCACGCTGGGCCCGCTGAATTCGCAGATGGTGTGTGCAGCCGCCATCACCACGCCCATCAGCTCGGCCGCCGGCACCACGCGCGACACCAGGCCGGCACGCTCGGCCTCGGCTGCATCCATCAGGCGACCGGTGAGCACCATGTCCATGGCCTTGGCCTTGCCAATGGCGCGCGGCAGGCGCTGCGTGCCACCCGCACCGGGGATGATGCCCAGCTTGATCTCGGGTTGCCCGAATTTGGCGGTGTCGGCGGCGATGACGATGTCGCACATCATCGCCAACTCGCAGCCACCACCCAGCGCAAAACCCGCCACCGCGGCGATCACGGGTTTGCGGATGGTGCGAATGGTTTCCCAGTTGCGCGTGATGTAGTCACTCTTGTAGACGTCCATATAGCCCCAGCCCGCCATCGCGGAGATGTCAGCACCGGCCGCAAAAGCCTTCTCGCTGCCGGTGATGACGATGCAACCCACCGCGTCGTCAGCGTCATAGGCCTTCAGGGCCGTGCCGAGTTCGTCCATCAGCGTGTCGTTGAGCGCATTGAGTTGCTTGGGGCGATTGAGTGTGATGAGGCCGATCTTTCCACTCAGCTCGGTGAGGATGCATTCGTAGCTCATGGCGGGTTCCTTGGGCGTGTCGTTAAGGGCGGTCGGAGGCGGCCAGCTCGGGGCGGCGGTCCAGCATCAGGTCGAAATAAGCCTCGGTGTCGGGGCGAATGCGAAAGCGTACCGGCATGTGGCGCAGTTGGGGTGCGATCCAGATGTCGACCGTCATGTCTCCACCCGCACGCGGCGCACGCCTGGGCTTGAGGTGAAAGGCCTGCACCTCGCCGAAGGGTGTGTACAGCGTTTCTTCTTCAACCACGTCATAGACCCAGCTCGACACATTGCGCGGCATGGCCAGCGGGATCTCGACCGTCTGGCCCACACGCAGGCGCCCGGGCTGGCTGTCGAACATCCAGCTCAGCTGCACGAACTGGCTCACCGTGTCTTGCACGCCGGGCCAGCGCGGCAGCACCTGGCCGTTGGCGAGCAGGATGCGCTCGCCCTCGAAGCGCACCGTGGTGCGGTGCGGGTCGTCGAAGGCGAGCTTGGTCTCCTGGTCATAGCGGCGCGGCGCCAGGCCTTCGGAGGTGATGTCACCGTCGCTGCTCATGCGGCGCGAGGCCAGCAGGCCGACCGATATGTCCAGGTGCACCTGGTAGCGGCTGCCGGCACGAACCCACTCCACCTGCGCGTCGCCATGCACTTCGCCGCGGAAGTTGCCTGTGAGCACATAGCGCATCCGGGTGGAGACGGGCCACTCGAAGGGCGGCGTGGTGTCAGCGCTAGGGACAGCGCTAGGGACAGCGCTAGAAGTAGCGCCAGAGGCAGCGGGCGCAGGCGGCTGCACTTCGGCCAGCAACGCAGGCTGTAGCTCGGTGGGCACAGCGGCAACAACCGGAACTTCAGGCGGCAACGGCGTCGGCACAGATGCCGCAGGCGCTGCAATCGGCGTTCGAACGCGCCGCTTCGTGGGGGCAGCCGCGAGCCGGGCAGGCGGTTCGGCGAGCGTCATTTCGCGCACGTAGGTGACCTCCATGCGTGGCGGCATGGCTTGAGCCTGGGCGAATTGGCTGGCATGCCGCGCCAGCAGATCAGCCATCAGAACGTGGCCCGCAGACACCACCCACACCAGGCCCGCGCCCGCCAAGAGGCGGCGGGCGTGAACCCCGTTGGTCAGCCGGGCAACCATGCCCGCCGCAGCGCAAGCGCGGCCTGAGAGGTCTTGTCAGCGGCGACTAGCGTGAGCGACACGGCGCCGCTGTCGGGAGCCGGCGGCAGCTGGAGCGTGAGCGTTAACATGCGCTGGTCACGAGACACGAGCAGCTGCGCGGGGCCGGTGGCGGCCATCAAGCGGGTGAGGTCGTCGAGGCGGCGAATGCGCCAACCATTGACGGCGACCAGCTCGTCGCCGGGCGACACACCCGCAGCCTCGGCCGCACCGCCGCGCAAGACATTGCTGGCCTTGATGCCGGTGAGCGCACTCTCCGAAGCACGCAAGCCCAGCCGCTGGGCCACGCTGGGCGGCTGCTGTGCCCATGCCACGCCAGCCTTGGCGAGCAGACTCTGGCAAGGCAGGTCATCGGTGCCATGCACCCACGCCTGCAGTTCCTTGGCGTACGAACGGCCGCCAACGTGCTTCAGCGCCGCGGCAATGTCGGCCTCGCTGATCGGGCCACCCTCGCTTTGCGCCCACAACAGGCGCATCACATCATCGAGTGAGCCTTTGCCTTCGCTGCGCAAGCTGAGGTCGAGCGCCAGCGCCACCAGCGAGCCCTTGGTGTAGTAGCTGATGGTGGCGTTGGGCGTGTTTTCGTCGCCGCGGTAATACTTGACCCAGGCATCGAAACTCGCCTGCGCCACGCTTTGCACCTTGCGCCCCGGCATGCTCGATACACCACTCAGCGTCTTGGCCAGGAGCTTGAGGTACCGCGCTTCGTCGATCAGGCCACCGCGCAGCAGCAGCAGGTCGTCGTAGTACGAAGTAAAGCCTTCGAAAAACCACAGCAGTTGGGTGTAGTTCTCCTGGGTGTAGTCGAAGCTGGCAAATTCGGCCGGCCGCAGGCGCTTCACGTTCCAGGTGTGAAAGTACTCGTGGCTGATCAAGCCCAGCAGGGTGACGTAGCCATCGGCCATGTCTTTCGCACCGCTCTTCACACGGGGCGGCAGGTCGCGCCGCGCGGCGATGAGAGCCGTGCTGGCGCGGTGCTCCAGGCCACCGTAGCCGTCGTCCACCGCGTTGAGCATGAAGACGTAGCGTTTGAAGAACGGCTTCTTCTTGCCGTGCCAGAAGTTGATCTCGGCTTCGCAGATGCGGGTTGCGTCGGCCAGCAAACGGTCACCGTCGAAATCGGGCAGCGCACCGGCCACCACTAACTCGTGCGCAATGCCCGCGGCCTTGAACTCGCCGCG
>JACMKW010000088.1 GCA_014379885.1 Rhizobacter sp. | reverse complement strand
GTTTCTGCGTCCATCAGCGGGTACCAGAAGTAGCCGCCGAACACCTCGTCGGCGCCTTGCCCCGCCAGCACCACTTTCACCTCTTTCGACACCCGCTCGCTGAGCAGGTAGAACGCGATCACGTCGTGGCTCATCGTCGGCTCGGTCATCGCCTCCACGGCCTCGGGCAGCCGTGACAGCACCTCGCTGTTGGGGATCAAGATCTGTTGATGGCGGGTCTTGAACTGCGCTGCAATCAAGTCGGAAAACTCAAATTCATCGGCCTTCTCGGCGCCCACACTGATGCCTTCGATGCCTTCAAACCCGATCGAGAACGTCAGCAAGTCATCCACATGGTCGGCCAGCAGGCCGACGAGCAGGCTCGAATCCAGGCCGCCAGACAGCAGTATCCCCACCGGCACGTCGGCCGCCAGGCGATGGCGGTCGAGCGCACGCACCAGCACCGCACGCGTCGCGGCCAGCCACTCGGCCTCCGACAACGTGTGCTTAGGCCGCGTGGCGTTCAAGGTCCAGTACACCGCCTGCGTGATTAGCCCGTCCATGTGGACTGTCATCGTGCTGGCAGGCGGGAGCTTGCGCACGCCGCTGAGCACGGTGCGCGGTGCCGGCACCACGGTGTGCAGCATGAAATGGTGGTGCAAGGCGACCGGGTCGAGGCGCGTGTCGACTCCACCACCTGCCAGCAGGGCCGGCAAGCTTGACGCGAAGCGCAGCCGCCCGCTGTCTTGCGTCAGGTACAGCGGCTTGATGCCGAAGCGATCGCGCGCCAGGAACAGGCTTGCGCGGCGGGTGTCCCAGATGGCAAAGGCAAACATGCCGTAGAAGCGTTGCACGCACTGCTCGCCCCAGGCGTGGTAGGCCTTGAGGATGACTTCGCTGTCGCCCTCTGAGAAGAAGGTGTAGCCCATCGAGATCAGCTCGGCGCGCAGCTCGCGGTAGTTGTAGATCGTGCCGTTGAACACCAGGGCCAGCTGCAACGTGGTGTCCACCATCGGCTGATCGCCGTTGGGCGACAGGTCGATGATGGCCAGGCGCCGGTGACCCAAGGCAACCGGCCCGTCTGTGAACGTTCCCGCATGGTCGGGCCCGCGTCGCGCCAGCTTCTCCGACATGCGTTCGATCGCCGCCACGTCGGGCGATGTGGCGTCGAACCTCAGTTCACCGCAGATGCCGCACATGCAAGGTGTCCCGGCAATGGAGCCTGGGTTGCCAGCGCCCCTCCAAACAGCAACTCCCGCATTCGCTCTCGCTCCGCGAGGGTGGGCCAGTTTGCATCTTCGGACGCTGTCGCTGCGCCAGCGTGGGGAAGGGCGCCAGAGTTCACCGGAGCTGCCGACAGTTGGGGCTTGTCCACACGCCCTTGCGCGTCGAAGTGAACGACGCTGTACGTCTCGTTGATCACCGTGTCGGGCTCACCGTCCTTCAAGCGCACGTACCAGTCGGCCACGCGCAGCGTCTGACCGGCCAGCGCCTCGGCCGATGCCTGGCCGCCCGCCAGCGCGACATACAACGCATGGGGAAGCGCGTGGACGCCGCTGTCTTCGTCGAGCAAGAACACATAAGAGGCATGCGCCGCGCCTTCGGCGGCGCTGGCACCGACGCAGGCCTGCAGGCAGTTGCCCGACGCATCGGCCGAGCTGTACACCGGCGCGAAGCCGCCACCCGGGGTGCGGAAGTTGGTGGTCTGCCCTTGATACAAGCGCGCGGCCACCCACTGCACCGCGCCGTTGTAGGTGTACGCACGCAGGTCGAACTTCATGGGCTTGACGGCCTGGCCCGCGCTGCGGTCGTCGACCATTCTTTCCCCCGGTGCGACAAGGGCCTGCGCCACATAGTCACCTTCCAGAATGTCTTGCCATACCCGCTTCGTCAGTTTGTCGCCGCGGTAGGCCGCGCGGCTGCCAAAGCCGGCCACCGGCTTGAAGAACAGGCTTCGGCGCGCGTCCCACAGGCGCTGTGCGTCAGCGGCATCCACCACCTCCGTGCGAGGCACGTGCTCCAGCAGGATCTGTTGCGTGGCCGGGGGCACGCCCAAAGCTTGCAACCGAGCGGCATCGCTGAAGAGTGCCAGGTGGCGCTTGTTCGCATAAAGCGCATGCGCCTGCGGGTGCGGTGTCAGCACAACCGCTTGCTGCAGATACGCTTCGCGCAGCGCGGCGCTGCCGGGTTGCTCGAGGTAGAAGTCGGTCAGCCGGTTGTAGATCAGATCGATGGCCAGCTCACCGTGCCACAGCACGCCGTCGCGCCATTCCAGCGCGGCCGGATCGGCAATGACTGCGCGCAGCCCATGCCGCTCGAACAACTGCTGGAACAACAGGAACTCGGGGTAGAGGTACTGTTCCTCGGGTGCGGTGTCGACGATGGCGATGCTCGCCAGCGGCCTGACCGGCCCTCCCGGCAGCGCGGCAAGCTTCCATTCGTGGTGAAACATGCTGACGATGCTCTCCTCGAAGGCCGCCACGGTGGCCAGCTTGGGCAACATCGCATCCACCACCGCGCTGCAGGCCCGCTGCGCCCGTGCGAGCGCCGCGTTGAGCATCGCCCCACCGGCGTTGGTGTTGACCTCGATCAGCCCCAGATGACCTTGGCTGACGTGAAAGTCATAGCCAAAGAATGCGCCCAGGGGACCGCGCGTTCCCAGCCGGGCGATGGCGGGCGCGGCGGCCAGCACCTGCTCGCGGTAGGCCGGCAGGGCCACGACCGATTCGATGGCCTGCATCACCTGCGCCATGCGCTGCAACTGCAGCGGCGCCACGAACACGGGTTGCGCCGCAAAGAGAAACGGGCAACGCTGCCGAACCATCTCGGCAAGGCCCGGTTGGCCGAGCTCCGAATCCAGCGCGCGGGCCAGAGCCTCACTGTCGAGGCTGATGCAGAAACACGCGTGGTTGAGCGCTTCGTTGGTGCTCATGGGCGAATCAGTGGATGACGCAACGTTCTGCATTTATCGCGCCTGCGTTTGCGTGAGCGCTGGCGCCAGGCCCGTCGTCTCGTCAGACCGCACCAAAAGCACGGGCGTGGTCGCATGGCGAACGATCTGTTCGGCATCACTGCCCATGACGACGCGCCCGGCACCTCGCCGCCCGTGCGTGCCGATCACGATCAGGTCGGCGTGCCAGGTTGTTGCCTCAGTCACGACCCGATCGCAAACACGCTCGGACGAGCTATCGAACAAGACCGTGTCAACAGGCACGCCAGCCGCTTCAACCCGAATCTTGCACGCCTGGAGGATCTTCTCGCCACCCTCTCGCAGCAGGGGTATCAGGTCGACCGTCATGGCGCCGAACCCTTCCATGCCGCCGGCGTAGAAAAGCTGGTCAATCACATGGACTAGCCGGATGCGGGCGCCAGTCAACTTTGCCAGCTTCACGGCCTCGTCCAACCCGCGGTCGGAGGTTGAGCTGCCGTCAACCGGAACGAGGATTTGGGTGTACATGACGGTGCCCTGACTAAGTGAACGGATTACAGAGCCTGCAGGTTTGTCGCGTTGCGAGGCTTGACTCAGATCAACGCGTGGCGTTCGTCTGCCAACGCGCAGACAGTCGACCGTTCTGGGGCGCAGTCTGCTCTCGCTACTGTGTGCCTGAGGTCAGATTTGATGTGGATCAAGAGCTCACCGTGGCGCCCTCGTAGTATGAGATTCAGGTTACCCGAACTCAACATGCCGTTTTTTTTCAGCCCCCTCGCCAAGCGCAGTACCGCATTCGTGGTGCTGCTGGTGTGGATTTTCGCGCTGGGCTCGGGTGTTGCGAATGCGTGCCTCCTGGAAGCGCCCGGACAGCATTCCCGTGCGACCAGTGGTTCAGAGCGACACGACCATGCGCCTGACGCGCTGGCTGCGCATTCGCACGAAGCTGCCGTGCATGATGACGACCCAGGAACCTCGAAGGAGTCGTGCCTGAAGGCTTGTGACGACGGCTCCCACACCTTGCTCAAGGCGTACGCCGCCTTGGATCATGCCGATCCGGGTTCGGCGCCGTTGGTCACCACCCTCTGGGCGACTGGGGTTCCCGTGGTTCTGGGCTTCAGCCGCGTCGACGGCCTGCAGGTTCCCATCGTGGGGCCGCCTTTCAGGGTTCGCTACTCGCGACTTGCGTTGTAGCCCCTGGCGTACCGGATCCGGAGCGTCCCGCTCTGCGATTCGGCGCGCGCATCTGTCCTGCTTGATTCAGTACGCACGGACGATCTCGCTCGAAGAAGCACTGTGCCTGGGTAGCAACCCGATGCACTGCAGTTCGCTCATCCACTTGACCAGGAGTCACTCATGAAACTCATCCCTTTCTCGCTTGCGCTCGCCCTCATCACCGCAGGTGCAACCGCCGGGGCAGCACCAGCCGATGAGCACAAAGGGCATCACCCAGCCGGTGCGGCCTCTGCCCCCGTCTCCAAATCAACAACGACCAAGACCACACCCGATATGGCTCGAATGGCCAACCAGATGAAGGCCATGCAGGAGATGCACGACAAGATGATGGCCGCCAAGACACCCGATGAACGCAACGCGTTGATGGGTGAGCACATGAAGACCATGCACGACGGCATGGCCATGATGAAGGGCGCGGGCGGCATGGCTGCGGCCAACAAGCCACCCGCCGACATGACCCAGCGCCAGAACATGATGGAGCAGCGCATGGACATGATGCAGACGATGATGGAAATGATGGTCGACCGTTTTCCGCAGTCACCGGCCAAGCCGTAAGGGGATGTCATGAACCACCCCCCCGCCGCACACCATCAACAGCCGGAACAGGCGAGTGCGCCGCCGTTCTGGCGATCCAGGTATGCCATCGGGCTGCTCGTCTTCGGCGCTGTTGCTGCCTACTTTTTGCTGAGCGAACACCGCGCCCACTTCATCGGGGCCTTGCCCTACCTGTTGTTGCTGGCCTGCCCCCTGATGCACGTGTTCATGCACGGCGGTCATGGCAGTGGCCATGGCGATCATGGAGGCGGCGGCAAGCCTGGCTCCGGCACGTCCGCACCCAAGACCGGAGAACGACCATGACGCACGATGCCCCCGGCTATGGGCTCTGGACGCTCGTCGTCCTCAACTCAGCGCTCTTCCTCATGTTCGCGTTCAGCTTCTTCAAACCTCAGACCGGGCGCGATTGGCGAACCTTCGGCGCCTTTGCGGCCTTCATCGTTGCGCTCTTCGTCGAGATGTATGGCTTCCCGCTGAGCATCTACGTGCTGTCGGGCTGGCTGCAGACGAAGTACCCCAACCTGGACCTGCTGTCGCACAACTCGGGTCACCTGTGGTCCACGCTGCTGGGCGAGAAGGGCGACCCGCACTTCGGGCCATTGCACATTGCCAGCTACGTGTTCCTGGGTTTCGGTTTCTACCTGTTGTCGAGCGCCTGGAACGTGCTGTACCACGCGCAGCGCCGCAACGAGCTGGCCCAGGCGGGGCCGTATGCGCGCATTCGCCACCCGCAGTACGTGGCCTTTGTGCTGATCCTGCTGGGCTTCCTGCTGCAGTGGCCGACGCTGCTCACGCTGGTGATGTTCCCGATTCTGCTGGTGATGTATGCGCGCCTCGCAGTTACCGAAGAGGCCGAGATGCGCAAGCGCTTTGGCGCCGAGTTCGAAGCCTATGCGGCCCGCACGCCGCGCTTCCTGCCGAAGCTGGGCGGGTCGGTTCCCGCCGAGCACAAGGCGTGACGGGGTAAGGAAGCACCATGAAAACAAGCACGATTGAAGTGGGCGAACTCGTGTCGACACTCAGCGCGGTCGGCGTTGAACGGCAGCTTTCCTCGCTGCCGGGCGTTCACCACGCCGACGTGAACTACGTTGCCGGCAGCGCCACCGTGCACTACGACGAAGCGAAGACCACGCTTGACGCCATCCGGCAACGTGTGGCGAGTTGCGGCTACCACTGCCGCGGTGAACTCGTTCCGGCGCACGTCTGTGAGCCTGGCGACAAGCTGCCGAAGGGACCGGTTCAAACTGAACATGCGGGTCACTCAGGTCAAGGCGCGACGGGCGCGTCGACAGACAAGGCCGAAATGATGCATGACATGGGCCACGCGCCTGGCATGTCGATGCAGGACATGGCCAACGACATGCGCAAGCGTTTCCTGGTCGCCTTGGTGTTTGCCGTGCCCGTCTTCCTGTACTCGCCGATGGGCGAGATGTTCGGCGACTTGCCCGTGCCCTTCGGGCTGGATCGCAAGCTCTTCCTGTTCTTCGCTGCGACCGGCGCCATCGCCTACCCGGTCTGGCCGTTCGTTGTCGCGGCGTTTCGGGCGGCGCGCAACAAGGTCGCCAACATGGCGACGCTGATCGTGCTGTCGGTCGGCACGGGCTACGTTTTCAGTGTGGGCGCCACGTTCTTCTATGAGGGCGAGGTGTTCTATGAAGCCTCGGCCGTGCTGCTGGTGTTCATC
>JACMKW010000087.1 GCA_014379885.1 Rhizobacter sp. | reverse complement strand
TAGATCGCGCCGGTGTGCGGGATGGCGATCAACAGGCCACCGGCCACGTTGCCGAGCAAGATGGCCACGAAGGTGCCCATCTCTACCATGCCGTTGCCGCCGGTCAGCTCGCGCTCGTTCAGGTGCTGCGGCAGGTAGGCAAACTTGACCGGGCCGAAGAGCGTGGAGTGCAGCCCCATCAGGAACCCACAAGCCAGCAGCACTGGCACGTTGGCCTGCATGAAGCCGTAGGCGGCGAGCGCCATCACGGCCACCTCGAACCACTTCACGAAGCGAATCATCTTGGTCTTGTCGTACTTGTCGGTCAGCTGCCCGCTGGTGGCCGAGAACAACAGGAACGGCGAGATGAAGAGCGCGCCGATCACCAGCCCGGCCATCGCGGGCGGCAACCAGCTCACTTGGATCTGGTAGGTCACCATCACCGTGAAGGCGAACTTGAACAGGTTGTCGTTGCCGGCGCCGAGAAACTGCGTCCAGAAGAAGGGCGCGAAACGGCGCTGCGTCAGCAGTGCGAACTGGTTGGGGTGGTCGGGGTGGCTCAAAGGGTCTCCTCCATGGGCGCTACTCAACTTGCGCCTCGAAGCCTGCGGGCAGGCGGTATTGGTGTCGTTTGGTGTCGTAGGTGAGCACATGGCTGCCGGCGACCGGCTTGCCACGGTAGGTGCCGGCGCTGGTGATGCGCAATGCGTACAAGCTCGATTCGCCCAACGCTTCGGTCTTCAGGCGGCGCGACAGGTCGCTGCATTCGGACGGTGTGGCTTCGGCGCACTCGCGGGCGCCGCTGTTGTTCACGCCCGAGGTGAATTCGAGCGCGGGGTGAAATGAATCGCCGGCCGGCACGTAGAGCCGGGTGCCACCGAGCACGTAGCCCTGGCTGACCCAGGTGTCGCCCAGCTCGAAGCCATAGAACGAGGGCCCGAGCTGGATCACCGACACATCGCCAGCCTGGCCGAGCCGGCCGCTCTCGATGCCGATGCGTTGCGCGGCAATGCGCCACTCGGTGCCGGCGCGCTTGAGCACATAGAGGTCGATGCTGCCGGGGTCGCTGAAGCTGGTTTCTTTCGGCGCGCGGCCGCACACGGCCAGCAGGCGGTGCGGTTCGCCGTTCAGGGTGATGTCTTTGGAGGCGCAGACAGCGTGCACTTGCGTGGCTTGGGTCGTGTCGTCGCTCTGCGGCACCCAGGCTTGTTGTGCCGGCTCGTAGTGGCCGTAGTGCTGCGGCATGAACGCATCGGTCACCGTGGCGTTGTCGCGCGCGGGCCACCAGGCAAGCGCGATCAAAACGAGCACGCCCGCGGCAGCGGCGGCCAGAAGCCAGGGGTTGCGACGCACGAAAGAAGGCATGGGAGGGCGATTGTGCCGGGCGGTCGGCTGGTCAACGAACCACTTGCACGGGGCCGCCCAGGCCGCTGCGATTCAACCACGCGAACACCGAGTCGACGGTGACGGTTTCGATGCGATCCGTGAAGCGCTTCTCGTTCGGGTGGTCGTCGAAGGCCACGTTGGCAGCCGTCACCCGGGCGCCCAGCCGCTTGAAGGCTGAAATGTGCAAAGTGGTCGGCTGGTAGCCCTGCAGCTGCAGCCAGGCCTGCGCGCGAACCCGTGTGAGTGCGGCCGGGTCTTGCGCCATCGCGAGCGTTTCCAGCGCCCATTGGTTGGACTGCTGGTAGGTCTGCGCCCACGGGTAGGCGACCATGCTGTAGTTGCGCGTGTGCAGCTGCGCCAGGCGGTTGTTGTCACGCAGCGCTGGCAGCAGCCGGGCCTGCACCTCGGGCGCCAGCACCACGATGCCGGCCTGGTAGTCGAACAGGTCGTCGAGAAAGAACTCGCCCAGGCCCTGGCGGTAGACCGTGGCGACTGCGCTGCCGCATTGGTTGAGCTTATGGGCCACTCGCCAGCGGTTGCCATCGCGGTAGGCCAAACCGAGGTGCGAGTAGCGCAGGCCGTAGGCGCTCAGGTCTTGCCCCGCGCGGGCCAGCACCACCACCTGCGCACCACTGTCGTCGAGCGCCCGCGCGGTGTGTTCGGCCAGCACCATCGCACGTTCCACGTTGCGTGCTTCGGGAGGCCGGGCTTCGCAGGAGCGGCCGGCGTGGGCCATCGTCGCCCATCCGACCAGGGTGAGTGCGGTGATGAAGCGCGCGATCAACGTGTCACCCGCTCGTTGTAAAGCAAGGCGGCGCCGATCTCGTTCGGGATGTAGGCGACCGCCCGGCCCGCGGCCGACAACACCCAGCCTGCGCTGAAGGCCGTCACCACCACCGCCGTGCCCGCGGCCACCGACAAGCCTCCCGCCGCCTGCGCACTGAGCGTGACACTGGCCCGTGCGCCGTCGGAGGCGCGCTCCAGCACGCATACCGTGCCAATCGCCGAGGCTTCGACGGCTACCACGGTCAGCATGGCGCCGGCAGACAGG
>JACMKW010000086.1 GCA_014379885.1 Rhizobacter sp. | reverse complement strand
TGCTCATCGTCGTGATCGGCGGCATGGGCACGGTGTATGGCGCGGTGGTGGGCAGCGTGCTCTTCGTCATTGCGCAGAACTACCTGCAAGACCTGCTCAAGCTCGGTGGCAGCGCCTTCGAGGGCGTGCCGGTGCTGTCGCAACTCGTGTCGCCTGACCGCTGGCTCTTGTGGCTGGGCATTCTTTTTGTGCTGTCGGTCTATCACTTCCCGAGCGGAGTGGTGGGGCGGCTGCGTTCACTCACCAGGAGATCGTGATGACTCTGACCCTTCGCATCGTGCAAAAGCATTCCGTGGCGCTGGCCGCATCCCTGCTGGCCGCCTGCGGTGGTGGTGGTGGTGGCGGCGTTGACGACAGTGTGGCCTCTGCCGCAGCCGCGGCTGCACCCACCGAGCAGGTGCAACACCTCGGGCCGCACGCGCTGTTCAACCGCAAGCCCGGCTTTTTGGCAGGGGAACTGCGCCAGAGCGAATACGACGGTGTGACTGACGACCTGCTCACCGCCGGTCTGGGCAAGACCGGGCTGGCAAGTGTGTTGCCGCCATTCGCCAACGCCTTGGCGCCCACCGCAGCCGAGTTGCGCCGCGCCGCCATCTACAACAGCTACCGCTCCATCGTCGACATGACGGCAGCCGGTGGCTACGGTTCGCTGTACGGCCCGAATGTCGATGCAGATGGCATCGTGACCACCGGTGAAGGCCTGGTGGCCGGCACCGAATACACAGCATTCAGTGACGATGGCAGCGGGCAGCAAAACGTGGTGCTGATGGTGCAGGTGCCGGCGAACTTCAACCCCCGCCGCGCCTGCATCATCACCGCCACCTCGTCGGGCTCGCGCGGGGTGTACGGTGCCATCAGCACCGGCGAGTGGGGCTTGAAGCGCGGCTGCGCCGTGGCCTACACCGACAAGGGCACGGGCAGTGGCCCGCACGATCTGGCGAGCGACACCGTGCCGCTGATCGATGGCACACGCGCTGCTTCGGCTGGCGTTGCGGCCCAGTTCCGCGCGCCGCTGGATGCGTCGCAACTCGCCGCTGTCAACACCGCCACGCCGAACCGCCTGGCCTTCAAGCACGCGCACTCGCAGCGCAACCCCGAGAAAGACTGGGGCCGCTTCACGCTGCAGGCGGTGGAGTTCGCTTACTGGGTGCTCAATGAACGCCACGGCATCGCACTCGGCCATGGCCAGCGCTTGCGCACCATCCGGCCGGGCAACACGCTGGTGATCGCGTCCAGCGTCTCCAACGGCGGTGGCGCAGCGATTGCCGCCGCTGAACAAGACCGCGAGCGTTTGATCGACGGTGTGGCCGTGTCCGAGCCCGCGGTGGAGTTGCCGGCCGACTTGCGCGGCATCACGGTGCAACGTGGCAGCACCGTGCAGGCCATTGGCAAACCGCTGTATGACTTCACCACCTACGCCAACCTGTTCCAGAGCTGCGCGGCACTGTCGCCGCAGGTCGTGGGAACGCCGGGTGCAGCATTTGTGATCGCGCCTTTTGCGGCCAACCGCTGCGCCTCGCTCAAGGCCAAGGGGCTGCTCACCGCCGACACGCTCAGCGCGCAAGCCGACGAAGCACTGGCCAAGCTCGCGAGCTACGGCTGGGAACCGGAGTCGGTGCCTTTGCACGCGTCGCTCGCTGCATTCGAAGTGGCGCCGGCCGTGAGCGTGACATTCGCCAATGCGCTGGCCCGCGCCAGCGTGGCCGACCACCTGTGCGGCTACAGCTTCGCCGCCACCACGGCGCAAGGCGTGATCGCACCGACCAGCGTGGCACTGCTCGCCCCCATGTCGGCCACCGGCAACGGCGTGCCGCCGTCCGCAGGCGTGCAACTCATCAACAACCTGAGCCCCGGCCTGCCGTTGCGCGACCTGTTCTCGTTTTCGCCGTCGACGCTGACACAAGACTTCAATCTCGATGGTGCGCTGTGTCTGCGTGGCCTGCTGACGGGCAGTGGCGCACAGGCCCTGGCGCTGCAAAAGGGGTTGAACGAAACCCGCCGCAACGGTGACCTGAACGGCAAGCCGGCGATCATCGTGCACGGCCGCGCCGACGCGCTGCTGCCGGTGAACCACACCTCACGGCCGTACACCGCGCTCAACAAGCGCGTCGAAGGCGGGCGCAGCCGGCTGTCGTACATCGAGGTCACCAATGCCCAGCATTTCGACGGCTTCATCGGTCTGCCCACTGTGCTACCCGGCTACGACACACGCTACGTGCCGCTGCACGTCTACCTGAACCGCGGGCTCGACGCCATGTACGCCCACCTGCGCCACGGAACACCGCTGCCTGCGAGCCAGGTGGTGCGCACCGTGCCGCGTGGTGGTGTGCCCGGTGCGGCCACCGCCATCACATGGCATGCGCGCACGCTCACCGTGCCCGATTGAGAGCTCCCATGCGCTTCACGTCGAACTACATCCGCTGCGAAGGCCGCGAGCTCCACTACACCGA
>JACMKW010000085.1 GCA_014379885.1 Rhizobacter sp. | reverse complement strand
TGATGATCTTGCGCAGCTGCGCGTTGATGCTCTCGATCGCATTGGTCGTGTAGATCACGCGGCGCACCGCCGGCGGGAACGCGAAGAACGGGATGACGCGATCCCAGGCGCGGCGCCAAGCCGCCGTGACGGTGAGGAACTTCTGTCCCCACGGGCCGTGCTCGAAGGCGTCGAGTTCGGCCTGCGCCGCCTCGGCGCTCGCGGCCGTGTAGACCGGCTTGATCGCCCCCGCCAGCGCCTTGCGGTCCTTCCAGCTCGCGTAGTCCATGCTGTTGCGGATCAGGTGCACGATGCACGTCTGCAGCGTCGTGGCCGATATGGTTCGTGCCACGCGCCATCACCAAGCCGACGAAGCAGACACCGACCAGTTGTTGTTCCTGGATTTAGACCTGTCGGTTCTCGGTGCAAGCCCTACATCGTATGCGGCCTACTGCGCAGCGATCCGCTTTGAATTCGGCCGGGTGAGTGACGCCGACCATTCACGAGGCAGAAACCGGGTGCTCGAATCATTCATCAGCCGAGAAGCGATCTACAGAACACCCGCGCTGCGCGACGCATGGGAGAACGCCGCGCGAATCAATATTTAGCGCGAGCTCGACGGCTTGAAGTGAAGGCCCGAGTCACCGCTGCGCCGGCACCGCCGGGCAAGCCGCATCCACTCCCTGCCGCCCATTGCAAAACTTGGCTCGGCAATCCACCGCCGCCTCGCCCGTCGATTGCCCACAGCGCTTCTCGTAAGCGGGGCTGCTAGGCGCCACCACTCCGCGTTTCAGGTGCGGCAGCATGGCGGCGAGAAGGTCGGCATCGGCGATCTCGGATGCAGGGGCTGTCTTGCTTGCCGTTCTAGTGGAGGCAGGAGAAGCCGGTGCGGCACCGCGGTGTTTCACCGCCTCCTTTGTTGCAACCTTCTCCTTGACTGCAGGTGCCGGTTCCGAGCGATCAAGCGCCAATTGAATGCTGTTGAGGCTGGCAGCCATGTTGGATGCCGGGGCCGATGCCGCAGCCAATGGGACAAGCACCGACGCCACGGTCTCGATCGCAGCAGCACCTTGCACCGCCGCCACCTGAGGCGCTGACGCCGGCACCTCGACCGCCTTCACCACAACCGGCACCGGCGCGCGCGCCACCACCACATCCGGTGCCGCCGCCACCCGCGACGCATTGAATTTGACGCCCACATACGTGGCAGCCACCAACAGCGCCAATGCGCCCATCCACAGCACACGCCTGGCCGGCGAGCGATCTCGCGACACGGTGAAACGCGCCTGCCCACCGTCGATCGTGGCTAAGATGCTCGGCCCGAAGTCGGCATGCCGCTTGGCGTTGGCCTTGGTGGCGCCGGGTGCCTTGAACAGTTGAGGGCGGTCGCCACGGGGCGGGACAGGGTTCTGTGGCTGGTTCATGGCGCTGGGTGTATGGCCCGCCCTCGGGCCGGCAAAGTGCGCGGAATGCGCAAGCACGTCGCGATTCTAGAGAGCCCCTTGCGGGCGACAACGCCCCATTGGGGGGCTTGGTAAAGCTTGCTTACAAGATGATGTGGATTGCGATCGTGGCGTACTTCGTGCTGGCCTGCCTGTTGGCGGCCATGTTGCTGCTCCCCACGTTTCGGGAAACAGTGGCGGGGCGCATCGCTCGCGCCGGCCAACGCCTGGCAGGCGCGCATCACAACGCACAGCGAGCGGCCACACAAAACGCAAGACAAGGGTTCAACCACGCCGGCAGCGCAGCGTTGGGCGGTTCGCGCTGGCTGCGGCGCCACTGGCTGGGTATCGCCTTCGCGGTGGCACTGCTGAGCGTGCCGCCCCTGCTGGTTTTTTCTCTCAGGGGTTGGCACACGCTTGATGCCTTCGACGACACCACTACCGCACAGAACGACAGCGTGATCGCAACCTTGCTGCAAGGCGAACAACTGGTGCCGCCGCCGCCTTTGCCTCCCGAAGTCTTCACCACCGCCGAGGTGGAGCGTGTGCGGCCACAACTCGGCAGCGCCGACCGGCGATGGGATGCGCTCGATGCCGACTTCCGCCAGCGTCTCTTGCTGGCCTACCGCCTGATGCGCGAAGAGCACGGCTACGAGATGGCGCTGCTCGAGGGCTACCGAAGCCCCGAACGCCAGACCCAGCTGGCCAACCTGGGCGCCCACGTGACGAACGCGGCTGCGTGGCAGAGCTACCACCAGCACGGCCTCGCAGCCGACAGCGCCTTCATGCGCGCGGGCAAGCTCGTCATCAGCGAGCGCGACCCGTGGGCGGCCAAGGGTTACGAGTTGTACGGAGAGGTTGCACAACGTGTCGGCCTGACCTGGGGCGGACGCTGGCAGAACGCCGATCTGGGCCATGTGGAGCTGCGAAAACAGGGGCCTTCTCGCCCGAAGGTGGGGGGCTGAAACAGGCACCCAGCCGTTAGACTCGACCGCTCTGATCCATACGGCATGTCAGCCGAAAACTTGGCATAGGGAGTGGGTGAAATGGGACGTCCGTTCATCGTGTTGGGCGACAAGACAAACCACGGCGGTGAGGTCATCGAGGCCTCGGGCGTTTCTGAAACACACGGCAAGCGCCTCGCGCGCGTCGGTGACAAGGTCACCTGCCCGAAGAAAGGCCACGGCACGACCGAGATCGTCACCGGCGACCTCACCATGATCATCGACGGCAAGGCCGCCGCACGCGACGGCGACAAGACCGCCTGTGGCGCCACGCTGATCGCTACCCAGTCGGTCAGCACCGACGCCTGCTGAGCCCCACCCACTTGGCGCCGCTGGGTCGGCGTCTCACCCGCTTGCCTGAAGGCGCATAGCGCGCCTGCTGCCCCGAACCCATGGCCAAAGTCTGGAAGATCCTCGCGCTGCTGCTGGTGATCACCGCGCTCGTGTGGTTGACCACGATGTGGCGCTGGCAATCGGCGCAGGTCGACCCGAGCGCCACCGATCTCGCGCTCACCCTGGGCGTGCTGCCACTGGTGTTGACTGCGGCTTTCGTGCTCACGCTGTGGGCCGTCAAGGGCTTGCGCAGCTACGCGGTGGCACCACCCGCTGCTGTGGCGGCAGCTGCGGCCACACCGCAGGCCGCGCCCGCTGTAGCGGCGGTCAGCGAGCGCAGTGCGCATGTCAATGTGCTGGGGAGTGCCGTGCAGGTGCGCGCGGGCAGCAGTTGGAGCAGCGCGCAATCGGGCATTGCCACCGGCGAATGCAAGCCCGATCTCGACAAACAGATCAAGGACGACGACGGCATCGCCGTTTTCACCGCACCCATGCCCGAGCTGGAGACCGATGCGGTGGCCGACGATCTGGCCGAACTCATCGCCCCGCTTGCCAAAGCCAAGCCCGAAGCCTGGGCCGGCTACGAGGCCCCGCCCGAGATGTTGCGCGCGCTCTCGCTGCTCGACATGACCGTGGCCTCGATGCAAGAAGCCATCGAGGCGCAATGGCCCGCACTGAGCGCGCCGCCGCCCTTGCCGCGCAACGCTTCGGCCACATCAGCCGCAGCGGTCTTGCCGCCCAGCGTGTCCATCCGCATCGCCATTCCCGCGCGCTGGTCGATGCCCTCACAACAGGCCGCCGGTGCCTGGCTCGAACAACGCTTCGCTCCCGTCATTGAAGCCGGTCTCCAGGCCGCTGGCCAATCACGCGCCATGGCGCACAGCGTTCAACCTGCAGTGCAACTGCATGTGCACCCTGTTGCCAGTGCCGAAGCCTTCTGGCTGCTGATGGACCAGCAGTTGCTGCAGTGGCAGCGCGACAAGCAGCCCGGCCTGCTGTGGGTGCTGGCTGCCGACAGCCTGGTGGGCGACAGCGACATCGCCGCCATGGCCGCCGCCCAAGAGCTCTTTTCAGGCAGCAACCAGCGCGGGCGCGTGCCGGG
>JACMKW010000084.1 GCA_014379885.1 Rhizobacter sp. | reverse complement strand
TCTGCTCTTCCTGCGCGGTCAGCAGATCAAACAGCAGAGTGGCGATGCCGGCGTGCTGGAGGTGCTGCGCCACCTGCCGGTTGCGGGCGCTGTGACGCCCGCTGCCGCTACCGTGCGCAAACAGCACCAAGCCGTGGAACCCAGGGGGCAACACCAAGTCGCCGTAGAGCCATGCGTCACCGACGGGAATTCGGACTTCGCGCGGTGCAAGGGGGGTGTTGCCGCTATGCATGATGTTCACTTCCCAACCCCACAAATTTGACGCGGCGGACAGCGCGCCTTCGCGGACGAGCCTCGCGCACTTCGGCCAAGGTTCCATTGCTGCTGAGCAACCAGCAACTGCGCCAAGCGCCGCGCGACGTTCCTGTGTACGAATAGGCAACCGCCAGAACCTTGCTCATCGTCAACCTCGCATCGATTCACCAGGTGAATATAGGCAACACGTCGCGCTGCAGGCTGCGCTGCGTCAAGCCAAGGTCGATTGTTGCGAAAGACCCGCTGAATGCTTGGCGAGGGAGCTCGCGAAACCACCTTGGTTCAGCCCTTGCCGAAACCGACGACCTGGGCCGCTCGGTGCTTGGGCCCAATTACTCTGGCGAAGCGCTGCGAGGGGCCTTGCAGGCGGGGATTGGCGACAAACGGCCGGCCGACACCTTGAATCCGGTGGTCGTGCACGCAGCCGATGTGGGCCTGTGCCGGACCAAGGTGTTCAAGACGCCGCATGCACCGACCTCGCAAGGCAATGGTCGCTGGTGCGCGCCCGACTCAGCGATGGCGGCCTGCGTCGCGCCCAGCCTACTTTCCGTCGGTGCACATTGGCCGCCACATCTGCGCGGATAGCCGCTTGTTCGCAGGCGCGCCCGACCATTTGGCGCTGCGCAACTCAAGCATTTCATGAGCGTTGATCCGTGTCGGATGTCGATGCTGTCGATCGTCACCGCCACGGCCCACTACCGTCTCGCCGAGGGAGTGCGAGACGACACCGGTTCGGTCGGCCGGCTGTCCGACGACAGGCTGCTGGTGCTGACGCTACTCGCCGTGCAGCACGTGCAGGCGCTGATGGAAGACCGCCTGGGCGATCGTTATCCGCGGCTCGATCCCCTCAAATCTCCGGCCACGGCAGCCCTGCTAACGCGGGCGTTGCAGGCGTCCAATCGAGCGTGCGCATGGGCCGGTCGCTCGTGGGCCTGACATGGCGCAGGATGCTGCTTACCAAGGCCCGCTCAGTGAACGGCCTGACGATGTAGTCATTCATTCCGGCCGCAGCGGCACGTTGGCGCTGGCTCCTCAGCGCGTCGGCTGTTACCGCGATGATTGGTAAATTTGCCAGCCCGAGTTCGAGACGAATTCGTCGTGTCGCCTCGTGGCCATCGAGCACCGGCATCTGTAAATCCATGAGCACCACGTCGAAGGCGCGTGGCTCTGCCTGGTGACGTTCGAACGCTTCCTGCCCGCCGCTCGCGAGCCAAACCTGCGCGCCCTCCAGTGCGAGAATGGACTTCGTCCCGTGCCGGTTGATGATGCTGTCGTCGACGACCAGGACGCGCACGCCAAGCAGGGCGTGTTCGCCAGGCGCGGCCGAAGAAGCCTCTAGACAGGCCAGCGCTTCCGGCGAGGCCAGCGCAAAGTCCAACCGCTGGACAATCGACAGGCCCAGCCCCGTGCCACCGAAGCGCCGCGTGATAGATGAATCGGCCTGAGCAACCGGCGCGAACAGCCGTACCTGCACGTCGGGCGCAATGCCGATACCCGTGTCCTGCTTACCCCGGATAGCCATGTCGTTTGCTGCCGTGATGTTCAACCAGCACAAACGAAGACCCTGGCCTTCGGCTTGATGAGGATCAACACCGGCCAAAGGTGCCACACCTAGCATGGGCTGAGAACGCGTCTCGCTTTCGCTTACGGAGTTCACCGCAATGACCATCGCAAAAACTTCCATCCCAACGATGGCCACGCCGACCCCACAAGTGCGCATCAATGTGGCGTCGAACCGGCTGCCTTTGAGCCTGCTGGTGGCTCTGGTCGTGGGCTCCATCCTCGGCAGCGGCATCTTCGGCTTGCCGCAGAACATGGCGGCGGGTGCGGGCACCGGGGCGATTCTGATCGGCTGGCTCATCACCGGGGTCGGCATGCTGGCGCTCGCATTGGTGTATCAGTCCCTCGCCATGCGCAAGCCCGACCTGAACAACGGCGTCTACGCTTATGCGCAGGCTGCGGCAGGCGAGTACGTCGGCTTCAACGCCGCGTGGGGCTACTGGGTCAGCGCCTGGATTGGCAACGTCGGCTACCTGGTGGCGGCATTCGGCGCACTCGGCTATTTCTTCCCCGCCTTCGGCGACGGCAACACGGCAGCGGCCATCGCTGGCGCTTCGGTGGCGCTGTGGGCAGTTCACCTGTTGGTGCTGAGGGGCATCCGCGGTGCGGCGCTGCTCAATGCGGTGGCCACGTTGGCCAAGGTGTTGCCGCTGCTTCTGTTCATCGCGGTGGTCGCGCTGGCATTTCAGACCAAGACCTTTGCTTTCGATTTCTGGGGCGCGCCCAAGCTCGGGCCCATGCTGGATCAGGTGCGCAGCACCATGCTGGTCACGGTGTGGGTCTTCATCGGCATCGAAGGCGCGAGTGTCTACTCGGCCCGCGCACGCCGCCGCGAAGACGTGGGTCGCGCCACCATCGTTGGCTTTGTCATCACCTTGCTGCTGTTGATGGGTGTGTCGCTGCTCTCACTGGGCGTGCTGCAGCAGCCGCAGCTTGCGCAACTGAAGAACCCGTCGATGGCAGGCGTGCTGGAAAGCATCGTCGGCACCTGGGGCGCGGTGCTGATCTATGTGGGGCTGATCGTCTCGGTCGGCGGTGGCTTCCTGGCCTGGATGCTGCTCGCTGCCGAGTCGCTCTTCACTCCGGCAGGTGGCGGCGTGATGCCCAAATGGCTTGCGCGCCAGAACCCACAAGGCGTGCCCGCCAACGCGCTGTGGCTGACCAACGGCATGGTTCAGTTGTTCTTGCTGGTGACCTTGTTCTCCAAGGCTTCGTATCTGGCGCTCATTTCCTTGTCCACGGCGATGATCCTGCTGCCCTACCTCTTCAGCGCCGTCTACGGGCTCGTGATCTCGTGGCGTGGCGAAGGCGCAGCGAACACGCAGCGCCGCGCCGATCTGCCCATCGCGGGCTTGGCGTCTGTCTATTGTGTGTGGCTGTTGTATGCCGCCGGCCTGAAATACTTGCTGCTCGCTTCGCTGCTCTACGCACCAGGTGCGATGGTGTACCTGTGGGCGCGCAAGCAACGGGCGCAGCGCGTGTTCAAGGGCTACGAGTTGGTGATCCTCGCCGCGCTGCTGCTGATGGCGCTGGCCGCCGCCTACCTGCTCGCCACCGGTGGGCTCACGCTGTGAGCCTCGCACCCGCAAGCCACAAGCCCGCAAGGACGGACACGCCATTCGGCGTGCATTCGGAAGTCGGCCGCCTGCGCAAGGTGATGGTGTGCCGGCCCGGCTTGGCGCAGATGCGGCTCACGCCTGCCAACTGCCGTGACCTCTTGTTCGACGACGTGATGTGGGTCACGCAGGCCAAGAACGACCACTATGCGTTCGTCAATGCGATGGTCGAGCGCGGTGTGGAGGTGCTCGACATGCACGAGCTGCTGGCCACCGTGGTGGCTGACGCCACCGCGCGCAGCTGGGTGCTGGATCGCAAGCTCGGCATCGGCTTCATCGACGCCGAAGATGCCGTCGCGCTGAGAAGCTGGCTCGAGTCATTGCCGCCAGCCAGGCTGGCTGAACACCTGATCGGTGGCGTTGTGCGGGGCGAGCTTCCGTTCGAGCCCGTAGGCCTTGTGGCGCGGTGCGCCGCACCCCCGGAATTCCTGATGCCGCCCCTGCCCAACACCCTCTTCACCCGCGACACCAGTTGCTGGATCGGTGACGGCGCGGTGTTGAGCCCGATGTTCTGGCCCGCCCGCCGGCAGGAGACTTTGCTCGCCACCGCCATCTACCGCTTTCACCCGGCCTTCGCGGGCCGCGCCATCGAGTGGTGGGGCGACCCGGATGTGGATCACGGCCAAGCTTCACTTGAAGGCGGTGACGTGATGCCGCTCGGCCGGGGGGTGGTGCTCATCGGCATGGGCGAGCGCACGTCGCCGCAGGCGGTGAGCCAGCTGGCCCGTGCGTTGTTTGCGCGCGGTGCGGCCAGCCGCGTCATTGCCGCCCAGATGCCGAAGTCTCGCGGGGCCATGCACCTTGACACCGTGTTCACCTTTTGCGACAGCGACCTCGTCACCATCTTTCCAGACGTGGTCAACGCGATACGCAGCTTCAGCCTGCGCCCCGGGCCACGCGCTGGCATGCTCGATGTGCGCGAAGAAGCCCTGCCCTTCGTCGAGGTGGTGGCAGAAGCGCTTGGCCTGCCCCGCCTGCGCACCGTGCTGACCGGCGGCGACGCCTACGAAGCCGAACGCGAGCAATGGGACGACGGCAACAACCTGCTCGCACTCGCCCCGGGCCTGGTGATGGCCTACAACCGCAACACCTACACCAACACGCTGCTGCGCAAGCAGGGCATCGAGGTCATCACCATTCCGAGTGGCGAGTTGGGCCGCGGGCGCGGCGGCAGCCACTGCATGTCGTGCCCGATCGCGCGTGACCCTCTCTGATCTGTCCCCCGGGAACCCGCACCATGAGCTTCAATCTCCGCAACCGCAGCCTGCTCGACCTGAAAGACTTCGCGCCACGCGACATTCGCTTCCTCATCGACCTGGCCGCGGAACTGAAGCGCTCCAAGTACGCGGGCAACGAGCTGCCGCGCCTGCAAGGCAAGAACATCGCGCTGGTCTTCGAGAAAGCCTCCACGCGCACGCGTTGCGCCTTCGAGGTGGCCGTGCATGACCAGGGCGGCCACGTGACCTACATCGACCCCGTGGGCTCGCAACTCGGCCACAAAGAATCGCTCAAGGACACGGCCCGCGTGCTCGGGCGCTTGTACGACGGCATCGAGTACCGCGGTTTCCACCAGAGCGTGGTGGAAGAGCTGGCCCGTTTCTCGCACGTGCCGGTATGGAACGGGCTCACCGATGAAGCGCACCCCACGCAGATCCTGGCCGACTTGCTGACGATGGAAGAGTTCGGCGAAAAGCCGCTGCACGACATGTCGTTCTGCTACCTGGGCGACGCCCGCTTCAACATGGGTTGCTCGCTGCTGATCGGTGGCACTCAGATGGGCATGGATGTGCGCATCGCCGCACCGGTGAGCCTGCAACCTCCGGCCGAGCTGGTTGCCCAGATGCGCGAACTCGCCATCACCACCGGTGCGCGCATCACGCTCGAGGCCGACCCGCTCAAGGCCGTGGCCGGCGCCGACTTCCTGTACACCGACGTGTGGGTCTCCATGGGCGAACCCGATAGCGTATGGAAAGAGCGTATCGACCAGCTGCTCCCCTACCAAGTGACCGCGGCCTTGATGCGGGCCACAGGCAAGCCGCGCACGCGCTTCATGCATTGCCTGCCTGCGCTCCACAACCTCGAAACCGAAGTCGGGCGGCAGGTGCATGAACGCTACGGCCTCACCGAGGTCGAGGTCACCGAAGAGGTGTTCGAGTCGGAGGCCTCCATCGTCTTCAGCCAGGCCGAAAACCGCATGCACACCATCAAGGCCGTGCTGGTGGCCACGCTGGCATGAGGGCGCTGCCATGAGGTTGGTGGTGGCGTTGGGGGGCAATGCACTGCTGCGCAGGGGCGAGGCGCTGAGCGCCGACAACCAGCTTCACAACGTGCGCATCGCTGCCGCCCAGTTGGCGCGCGTGGCCCTCAAGCACGAGCTCGTGCTGACACATGGCAATGGCCCACAGGTCGGCTTGCTGGCGCTCCAATCAGCGGCCTACACCGCCGTGGAGGCATATCCCTTGGACGTGCTGGGCGCGCAGACCGACGGCATGATCGGCTATCTGCTCGAGCAGGAGCTCAGCAACCTGCTGCCGCGTGGGAAAGCGGTCGTCACGCTGCTGACGCGTGTGGAGGTAAATCTTGATGACCCCGCCTTTGCCACACCCAGCAAACCCATCGGCCCGGTTTACTCACGTGAAGAAGCCGACCGCGCAGCGGCCGATAAGCACTGGGCCATTGCCGCCGACGGAACCGGTTTCCGCCGTGTCGTCGCTTCGCCCATGCCGCAGCGAGTGCTCGGCATCGACCCGATCCGCTGGCTGCTTGCACACCAGGCGTTGGTGATCGCTGCGGGCGGCGGGGGCATTCCGGTCGCGGTTGCCGCCAATGGCCACCGCCACGGCGTTGAGGCGGTGATCGACAAGGACTTGTGCAGCGGCGTGCTCGCTCGCGAGCTGAACGCCGACTGCCTGGTCATCGCAACCGACGTCGATGCCGTCTATCTCGACTGGGGACTGCCGAGCCAGCGTGCCCTGCGGCATGTATCGACGGCCGAACTTCGACGCCACCGGTTTGCGGCGGGATCGATGGGCCCGAAGGTCGAAGCGGCCTGCCGTTTCGCAGAGGCGACCGGCCAGCGGGCGCTGATCGGCTCGCTCGAACACATCGAGGCCATGCTCGAAGGCCAGGCCGGCACGGAGATCCAGCGGGGCCGTCAAGAATCGCCGTGAGCCGCACCGCGAGGTCACCATCCAGCTTCTCGGCTCACACTACGGAGCGCCCGTCCCCGAATGGCGTCGGATGATTACTTCTGCTTCTTCATCCATTGGTCGAGCTGCTCGATCTCTTTGGTCTGATCCTTGATCATCTTGGACGCCATCGCCTTCAGTTCGGGCGACTTGCCCTGCTCGACTTCCACCTTGGCCATGTCGAGCGCTTGCTGGTGATGCATCTTCATCATCATCGCGAAGTCCTTGTCAATGTCTCCGCTCATCTTCATCTGCTTCATGCCGTCCATGCCGGACATCATGGACTTGTGCATGCTCTCGGAACCGTGCCCCATGGCTTGCGCGAGCACGACACCGGTACCCAGGCTGGCGGCAAGAACCAATGGAATGCCGATGAAACGAACTGCGGTGGTGAGTGAACGTTGGGTCATGAATGTCTCCTTGAAGTGGCTGCGATTGCCCGTGCGGTTGCGCGAACCTCGTTTAGGGGCAATCGACGTGTGAAGGTTCACCGTTGCGGATATATCTTCAGCCGCAGCTTGAGCCGACTGTCAAACGCACAGGGCTCCCCAAGTTCTGCGATCGGCAAACCCGCGGCACCCTTTTGCCGCACCTGCTCAACCATCGACATCTGTTCAGCGCCGCTCGGCCGCGTGGTTCAGGCTATAGCGGGGAATCTCGATCGTCACGTCCTCCTGCGCGAGGATGGCTTGGCACCCGCAGGAACGACAGCAGCGCATCGTTGAACGCCTGCGCGTGCGAAACGTTCAACCCGTGCGGTGCACCGTCTACCACCACCAGCTTGCTGTGGAGCACGGCGCGGTGGGTGCGCAGGCCCGAGCCTTCGATGGGCACGATCGCGTCGGCCTTGCCATGGATCACCAGCGTGGGCACACCCACCTTCTTCAGGTCGTCGCGAAAGTCGGTCGTGGCGAACGAGTCCATGCAAGCCAGCGCCGCATGCTGCGCCGACTGGAGGCACAGGGCAATCGCCTCGGCGCGCTGCGGCTCGGTGACCTTTAGCGCACCGTTGGCCGAAAAGAAGTCTTTTGTGAACTGGTCGAAGTAGGCGCCGCGATCCTGCCCGAGTGCCTTCTTTTTCTGTTGCGCCTTCTCGGGCGTGAGCGGGCCTTCGGGGTTGTCGGCTGTCTTCATCAGGTATGGCGGCACGGCCGCGGCAAACACCACGCTGTGCAGGCGAGACTCGCCACACCGTGCGACGTAGCGCGCCACTTCACCGCCGCCCATCGAGAAGCCCACCAGCGTCACGTCTTGTAGTCCGCACTGGTCCATGACGCGCTGCAGGTCGTCGGCCAGCGTGTCGTAGCTGTAGCCTGACTCCGGCTTGTCGGAACGGCCGAAGCCTCTTCGGTCATAGGCCACCACGCGATGGCCGGCGGTGCGCAGCACTGACACCTGCTGGTCCCAGGCCTGGGCCGACAGTGGCCAACCATGGATCAGCACCACCGGTCGCCCACCACCGCCGCTGTCTTCGATGTGCAGGCGCACGTTGTCCGCAGGCGCTGTCTCGTGGTTGCTCGAAACCTCCCGGTTCGCCGTGGCGCCAGCGGCAGCGCCACCCAGTGCGCCAGCAACGGCTCCCACGGTGCCCCCGACCACCACACCCATCGGGCCGGCCACCACGACGCCGATGGCGGCGCCCGTGGCTGCACCGACCATCACGCCACCGCCCACCAGCACCGACTTGGCTTCGCGCTCGGCTTCCTTGGGTTCCAGCGGAATCTGTGCCGAAGGCCTCGGGTCTTGCGACGGAATGCCGTAGCCGGGACGGGCCTGCTCGGCAAGGTCTTTGTCGGCGGGTGCAGTGTTCGACAGCGGGGGGGCCGATGGGTTCATGTGTCTCTCCGTGGGAAGTGGTCAGTGCGCAGGCACAAGGCCCGATCCGCAATCTGTTATACGACCCGTACCGCACCCGTGGCGCCAGCCTGCAGGCCGAGAGGGTGTAGGACAAGGGCCAGCCACGTGCCGGGCTGGCTGGCGACGCGCATGACTGCCGAACCGGGTCAGCATTTCGGCTTCGGATCGTCGGCCACAACACCGCGATGTTGAGATCTCACTCAAGTTGCTGGCCAGTCGCGTGGTGTTACGACAGCCGAGGGTTCAACTCACGCCATTGCACTCAATGCAGTCGCATGCTTTTTTGGTCAGGGCCATCGCTGGCTCACCCAAACAAAACTCGAACAGGGTCTACACATGCCAAAACAGATGTCGATGAACTCTTTGCGTGGCCTCCTGGCCATGGCCATTTGCGCACTTGCCGGGCTACCCGCCTGGGGCGCGATCGAAGTGGCAGAAAGCGTCGACTATCTGCAGGGCGCGCAACCGGCCGAGGCCGGTTGCACTTGGGAAGCGAGCATGGTGTCCACCGTCGCAACGCGCTCCAAAGGCGCCATCACGCCAGTTGGCAAAACACCTTCGGCCTCGGGCTTGAGGCTGTCATTGCAGGTGGTCCGATTGGATCTGGCTCGCACTGCCAAGGAAAGCGAGTATTCAGTGGTCGTCAGAGGCAATGTCACTCAGGATGGCAAGCTGCTTGCGACACGAGACTTCCAGGACGACAAGTCATTCAAGAACGGCCAACCTGCGTGTGACGCTCTGCGCACCCTCGGTGCGTCGCTCGGCGAAAGTGCCGCAGACTGGGCTGCGCAGACACGATTCATGGAATGTGGCGAGGGCTGCGCCGGCATCCATCCTGACGAGACCATCGTCGTCGGCGCCGAAGTGGTGATCGACAACACCGAAGCCATCAACGACACGGTACGCAATGACTGCCGCTGGCCGACCGCAATGGTGAGCAGGTTGATCAAGGCATTCAACGAAAGCGACGATCCGCCGCCACGCGCCAAGCTGGAGTCGCGCCCCATCGACATCGAGAAATATTCGGGTCGACGACTGGTGCTTCGCTTGAACGAGGTGCACGCGCTGGGTGGAGGCGGCTATACCGGGCCCAAGTGGATGACCATGTCTGGCGAGTTGCGCGAAGGCAAGGCGCTGATCGCGAACTTCGAGTCTCATTCCCAATCCGGCCGTGGTCTCACCACCTGCAGGTCGGTCGATTCGCTGAGCGACAGCACGACCGAAATGATCGTGAAATGGTTGCGCAGCCCCACCCTCGGCGCCAAGCTGAAGTGAGCATGGGCCAGTAGGAAGGGTGTGCGGCAACGCACAGACGCTTCAATGGCCAATCCGGACGATTCCACACATCTCGCCCATGTTGGGCTTGATGGGCGGCAATCGCCGACGAGAAAGCCACATGACCAAGATCCGCACCGGCCAAGCTCCCGCAGCATTGACGCGCGCGCAGTTTCAGGAGCGATTCCATCTGCGCTTCTACGACCCCGCGTTTGCTGTCGAACGTGATGCCATCGCGCGGCTCGAGGCCATCGCGTGGGAGGCTTTGCAAGAGGGCCGCAAGGCGCCCATCACCCGGCCGGCCGGGCGTGGTTTTGCAGACCCGAGCTACGAGGTGTCCGTGCAGTGGCTCGACACACGCCAGCGCCTGAAGGCGGCGCAGAAGCGCTGGAGCGACAGCAAAGCGCCCTCGCGGGTGCTGCTGATCTGCGGCAGCGCACGCAACGACGGCACCTGCCCGGGGGAGGTCTCAAAGACCTGGCGGCTGACCGAAATGGCGCAGCGTGTTGTCGAGCGTGCGGGCATGCAGGCCGATGTGCTGGACCTGAGCCTGGTCACGTCGGAATACGGCCGCAACATCCACCCATGCAAGGGCTGTGTGTCGAGCGCCATGCCGCTGTGCCACTGGCCTTGCAGTTGCTATCCGAACCACGCGCTGAACCAGGCCGACGACTGGATGGCCGAGATCTATGAGCGCTGGGTGGCCGCCCACGCCGTGATCATCTTGGCGCCGACCTACTGGTACCAGTCACCGAGCCCGCTGAAGCTGATGATCGACCGCCTGGTCTGCGCCGATGGTGGCAACCCCGATCCGACAACAACCCATGGCAAGCACGTGGCCGAGGCCAAGCGCATCGAGCAGCAGGGCTGGGACTACCCCAAGCACCTTGCAGGCCGAGCCTATGGCGTGGTGGTGCATGGTGACGTGGCTGGCGTCGAATCGCACCGGCGCAATCTCACCGATTGGCTGCAGTGGATGGGGCTGATCGATGCGGGCGCGGCGGCCAAGCTCGACCGCTACATCGGCTACTACGAGCCCTACTACAACAGCCACGAAGCGCTCGACAAAGACAAGGCCGTGCAGGAAGAGGCGCGCAACGTCGCCCGCTCGGTGGTTCAGGCCGTCAAGGAGTTGCGCGCAGGCCGCCTGAGCCAGCCTGACAAGCAGATCAAGTGGCCACGCACGAAGTGAACACTACCCACTGGAGAACGAGGACACGATGAAAAAGCCTGGAATTCGCCTTACCCCACCTGTCAACACGGGCGCCTCATCCGGCGGCACCACCCCGCAGCCCACGCCTGCACCCAGCGTGGCGACGACATCGCCCACCGAGTCGTCCAACCCGTTGCTGCCGCACGAACGCGACGAAAAGGTTGGCATGACCGGCGGCGCACCGAGCACGCGCGTACAGCAGGGTGCCCGAGATCTCAAGCGCGGCCTGAGCGACACGACTCGCGCACCTGAAGCAGATGCCGCTTATCGCAAGCTGAAGAAATGACCGCCACCACGGCAAGCAAGGAGTGCACATGAACATCAAGGGAAGTTGCCACTGCGGAAAGACGGCATTTCGCATCGAGGCCGAGATGCCAGCCCAGCTCACTCGCTGCACATGCTCGTTGTGCGCCAAACGAGGTGCGTTGTTGGCCTACTGCGAACCCAGCCAGTTTCATGCGACCGTGCTCGCGGCTGACGACAAGATTTACCGGTGGCAAACCAAGCAGGTAGCACACCATTTCTGCGCCCACTGCGGCTGCGCCACGTTCAGTGACAGCCCGGCCTTCGAGCCCGATGGCAAATGGGATGGCAGCACCCGCCG
>JACMKW010000083.1 GCA_014379885.1 Rhizobacter sp. | reverse complement strand
GTGACCAACACGGTGCCCTCGGAGCGCGCACCCGTCAATCTCCTTTATAGCCAGATCGTGCGCGATGAGAGGCACCGCGACGTGATGGTGCTGCATTACGAAGAAGTGCGCGAGCGTCGCTTCGCAAGCTGGACCATGGCGCAGGTAAACCTTGCCAGGGTCAATCCGACCACGTTGCTCAAGTACAGCGAAAAGCCGGCGCTCGATCCCTATTCCATACCAGGTGCGGTATCGATGGCGCTGCTGGAAGAGCTGATTGCCACCGCACAGATCATCGGCCGCGCGGCCTAGCGGATGACCTTGAAACTGCGGCGATGCATAGGAGCCGGCTCGTTCGCGCTTGCACTCGCTTCTATCGGTTGGCTGCTGCTGGGAATGTTCGATGTGGTTCCGCTCGTACTGCAGCTGCCTGGCGAGTCCACGCTTAGAACACATGCCACTGCTGCCGTGGCATGCCTGATGGTCGCTGCGTGGGCTTTCTGGGATGCCTAGATTTCTCGACTGGTCCACCGACCGTCGATAGATGAAAAAGGAAGAACGTGATGTTCAAGATGTCCGATATATGTACTTTGCTCGCAGTCACTGTGGCTTTCGTGGTCACCGCCTATCTCTGGTTCAACGGTCAGAAAGAGGAGGGCCTGTTTACCGCAACATGGGTGCCCTCCATTCTGTCCTTCGGCATCTACTTCAAGGTGCTCAGCCTGAAAGGAGGAGCCAGTGAGTGAGACCACCATTCTCTACGTCGGAGTTGCGTGCCTTGCCCTTGTCTTGGTTGGCATGGTGCTAACCGTGTACGAATTCCGAAAAATGGCTTCGAGCGAACAAGCGAGCGACGTCAAGCGGAAGTTGGCCTACGGAACGTAAAGCCTGGGCGGTCGCCGGGCCACTTGTCGCTTCGAAAGTTGCTGCATGTCGCTGCTTGACCCCTTCTCATTTCATCTCACCCACCATCAAGGAGTTCTACATGACCAACCTCCTACCCCGTCGAGTTTTTCTTTTGACGCTGGCCACCACTGGCGCAGCGCTAGCCACGTATGCCAGCGCTCAAACCCTCGTCGACGAAAAGGATCCCCAGGCCGTAGCACTCGGGTATGTTTCCGATGCCAAGCGGGTCGACGTCAAGAAGTACCCGAAGTTCGCCGCCGGCCAGATCTGCGCCAATTGCGCGCTCTACCAGGGCAAGGCCACCGACAAGGCCGCGGGTTGCCCACTGTTTGCCGGTAAGCAGGTCGCGGGCGCGGGCTGGTGTAGCGCCTGGGTGAAGAAGGCTTGAACACGTACGCCTTGCCGCCGAGCATTCGTCATGACGCTGCCCGGTGCTAGTCATCGGGGCAACAAGGCCGCTTTGCCCAGCAAGCTCTGCGTGGCCTGCGGTCTGACGATGAGCTGGCGGCGCCGTTGGGCGAAGAACTGGGCGGACGTGAAGTACTGCTCCGGCACATGTCGGCGCAGCAAGACCGCGCAGCATGCTTGAAGACTTCGCGCAGACGCTTGCCAACGAGTCGCCGCCGCTAACCGTGCTGTACGACGGCGCGTGCCCGCTTTGCCGCCGTGAGATCAGCATCTACCGCGGCCTGCGGCCTAACACACCGGTGTGCTTTGCGGATGTCAGCGACGCCGAGCAGCCGCTGCCGCCGGGCACGACCCGCGAGCAACTGATGGCCCGCTTACATGTGCGCAGCCACGACGGCCAACTACTCAGCGGCGCCCGAGCGTTCCTGGCGTTGTGGAGTGCGCTGCCGGGCTGGCGCTGGCTGGCCATGGCCGGTCGCCTGCCCGGCGCAACCTGGTTCATGGAGCGCGCCTACCTCCTCTTCCTGCGCTGGCGCCCGGCGCTT
>JACMKW010000016.1 GCA_014379885.1 Rhizobacter sp. | reverse complement strand
GCCGGGCCGAGGGCGCGTCTCCGCCAACCACCACCCGCTCAGCCTGAGGTATCGAAGGCCTGCGCAGGCCGTGCCGGGCCTTCGATACCTCAGGCTGAGCGGACTGAGCTTTGAGAAGGACAACAACATGCCCAGACCCATCACCCTCTTCAGCGGCCAATGGGCCGACCTCCCACTCGCCGAACTCGCGCCGCTGGCCAAACGCATGGGCTACGACGGCCTGGAGCTCGCCTGCGGCGGCGACCACTTCAACGTGCAGCAGGCACTCACCGATTCAAGCTACGTGAAGCGCAAGCGCGAGCAACTGGCCGATGCCGGCCTGCAATGCTTTGCCATCGCTAACCACCTGGTCGGCCAGGCGGTGTGCGACCTGATCGACGAGCGCCACGAAGCCATCTTGCCCGACCATGTGTGGGGCGACGGTGACCCGGAGGGCGTGCGCCAGCGCGCCGCCCGCGAGATGCAAGACACCGCGCGCGCCGCGGCGGCCTTTGGTGTGAAGACCGTCACCGGCTTCACCGGCTCATCGATCTGGCATGCGGTGTATGCCTTCCCGCCCACGTCGCAAGCCTACTGGGACCGCGGCTTCGACGACTTCGGCCAGCGCTGGGCGCCCATCCTCCACAGCTTCGAAGAACACGACGTGAACTTCGCGCTCGAGGTGCACCCGACCGAGATTGCCTTCGACATCGCGAGCAGCCAGCGCGCGCTCATCGCGGTGCGCAACCACCGCCGCTTCGGCTTCAACTTCGACCCCAGCCACCTCGCCTACCAGGGTGTGGACTACGTGCAGTTCATCCGCCGCTTCCCCGAGCGCATCTACAACGCCCACATGAAAGACGTGTGGTGGGGCAAGGGCGACGGCAGCGTGGGCGTGTTCGGCGGCCACACCAGCTTTGGTGACCCGCGCCGCTTCTGGGACTTCCGCAGCGTGGGCCGCGGCATGATCGACTTCGAATCCATCATCGTCGCGCTCAACGACATCGGCTACAGCGGCCCGCTCAGCGTGGAGTGGGAAGACAGCCGCATGGACCGCATCCACGGCGCCACCGAGAGCGCCGCCTTTTGCAGGCGGCTCGATTTCAAACCTGCAGCCGGCGCCTTCGACGCCGCCTTTGCCAAAAGGGCCTCCACATGACCGACGTTTCCACACGCCCGCTGCGCTACGCCATGGTGGGCGGTGGGCGCGGCGCCCTCATCGGCGCCGTGCACCGCCAGGCGATGGCACTCGACGGGCAGATGCGCCTTGTCTCGGCGGCGCTCTCATCGCAGCCCGACAGGGCGCTCGCCTCGGGCCGCGATCTCTTCCTGCCCGACGCGCGCAACCATGCGAGCTGGCAGGCGCTGCTCGCCGACGAACTGAAGCGCCCGGTCGACGAGCGCATCGATTTTGTCTCCATCGTGACGCCCAACGACCTGCACTACCCGGTGGCCAAGGCCTTCACCGAAGCCGGCATCCACGTGGTGTGCGACAAACCGCTGGTGCACACCAGCGCCCAGGCGCAAGACCTGCTGAGCACGGTCGCGCGCGCCGGTACCGTGTTCGGCGTGACGCACAACTACACCGGCTACCCGATGGTCCGCGAGGCCCGTGCCCTGTTGCGGGCCGGCACCATCGGCAAGATCCACAAGGTGGTGGTCGAGTATCACCAGGGCTGGCTCGCGCCGCAGCTGCTGACCGGTGACACCACCGGCGCGTGGCGCACCGACCCCGCACGCAGCGGGCCGGGCGGGGCGCTGTCCGATGTGGGCACGCATGCCGAGAACCTGCTGTGCACCGTCACCGGCTTGAGCATCGAGAGCCTGTGCGCCGACCTCACCGCCTTCATCCCCGGCCGCCGGCTCGATGACGACGCGAGTGTGCTGCTGCGCTTCAGCAATGGCGCGCGCGGCGTGCTGATGGCCTCGCAGGTGGAGAGCGGCTGCGAGAACGACATCCGCCTGCGGGTGTTCGGAAGCCTGGGCTCACTCGACTGGCGGCATGAAGAGCCGAACCAACTGGTGCACTCACCCATCGACGGCGTGCGCCGCATCCTCACGCGCGGCTCGCCCGGCTTGAGCGAATCGGCGAAGAACGCCACACGCCTGCCGCCCGGGCACCCCGAGGCCTTCATCGAGGCCTTTGCCAACATCTACCTGGGTGTGGCGGCCGACATCCGCGCGCGGCTGGCCGGCGTGGCGGCCGACCCCCTGCGGGCCGACTACCCGACCTTGGCGGATGGCGTGCGCGGTGTGCGATTCGTGGAGAAGGTGATCGAGTCGGCCGCCAGCGGCAGCAAGTGGACGTCGATGGCCGACTGAGCCGCGCCTCTCGCTCACCCCCAGCCGTTCATCCCCTTCCGTTCATCCCCCTCCCCGTTCGGGCTGAGCCTGTATCCCCGATCGCCCTGAGCCTGTCGAAGGGAGCCTGCGCCGTGCTCGGCGCCAACCCTTCGACAAGCTCAGGGCGAACGGAGGTGCGCCGACGGAATCAGGGCTTGGCGGCAGGCTTCGCGGGCGGCGGCTTGATCTGCAGCGGCTTCAGGTCACCGCAATCGGCGCCCAGCCACTTGGCCTTGATCGTCATCTTGGTGACATGGGCCTGGCCCTGCATCGTCATCGAGGTGGTGCTCTTGACGGTGTAGCTCTCCGGCCCGGTGAAGGCCGCTTCACCGTCGGTCACCGAGGGCGGCTGGCTGCAGGTGGATTTCCATTTCCACACGCTGCCACTGCGGGTCGTGAAATCGGTCTTGCAGGCGCCTTGCTCACCTTGCCACTTGCCCTGGTCGAGCGACTCGCGCGTCTGGCACATCTTCATCTGACCCGGCGGGCCGCTCATGTCGATGCCGTGCTGCTTCATGCTCGCTTCCATGCGCTGGCGCATGGCGGGCGACATGCTCTTGAGATGCTCGCCGAGATCGGGCGCCTTCTGGCCATCGGTCTCGCGCTCGCTCTGCACTTGCCAGAGGCCGGGCTTGATCGGCGGGGCGGTCTGGGCCTGAGTAGCCGCGCTGAGGGCAAGCAGGCCCAGCAGCGAGAGAGGGCGAAGAAGCGAGGCGTTCGTCATCAGAATCTCCTGGGCAGGTGCAGGGCTCTACTGGATCACAGGCGCGTCGGGCAGCTCATTGGGATTTGCCACATGGTCTTCGACCGGGAAATGCTGGTCCAGCAACGCACTCACCGCGTCGACCGCCGCGTTCAGGCCTTCTTCATAGCGCCCGGCCTTGAAGGCCGCGGCCATGTGGGATGTGAGCGCCTGCCACTGGGCGGCCTCCACATACCGGCTCAAGCCCCGGTCGGCCACGATCTCGATGCTGTGCTCGGCCAGCAGCAGGTAGATCAGCACGCCGTTGTTGTGCTCGGTGTCCCACACGCGCAGCTTGCCGAACATGGTGACAGCGCGCTGCCGTGCGGTGGCGCCGCGCCAGAGGTAGGACAAGGGCAACCCGGCTTCGACGCAGATGCGGATCTCGCCGCTGTGCGCCCGCTCGCTCGACGCCACGCGCGCCTGCAGGCGCTCGAGGGTGCCAACACCGAGCGCACGGCGCGCGTCGCCTTCGTCGAGCAGGCGGTGTTTGAGGATGCGCAGCCAACGGTTCATCACAACGCCCGCCCGGCCGCCCGAAGGGCGTTGTGCGCCAAGCCCCAGAGGTGCTCGGCCTTCGTGCTGTCCAAGTCCGCGCAGGCGGACTTGGAGCCGCGGCACTCAGCCCCCTCGGGGGGCAGCGAATGAAATGAGCGTGGGGGTTTCATGTCACCAGTCTCCCGACGCGCCACCGCCACCAAAATCACCACCACCGCCGGAGCTGAAACCGCCACCTCCGCCGCCGCCGAAACCACCGCCACCTCCGCCGCCGCCCCAGATGATGGGCATGCCGCCTCCGCCACCGCGGCGCGAACCGAGGCCGAACACGCCCACCAGCACCAGTGCGATCAGGCCGGCGCCACCGGCGATCAGCGCGCTGGTGGTCAAGAACCAGCCCAGCCCTCCCACCGCGCCGGCGGTTGCCACCGAGCCGAGCTTGCGGCCCAGCATGCCGGTGAGCACCGCGCCGATCACGGGCACCGCCACCAGGAAGAAGATCCCCATGTCTTCAAGGTTGAAGCCCGAGCTGCTGCGCTTCGCGCTGGAGCGTTGTGTGGGCTCGGGCAGGCCTTCGGTGCCGATGCGCGCGGCCAGGCGGTCGACCGCCGCGTTCAGGCCGCCAGCGTAGTCACCTGCTCGAAAGGCCGGCGTGATGCGGTCGGTGATGATCTGCCGCGCCGCCAGGTCGGGAATCGCGCCTTCGAGCGCCTTGGCCACCTCGATGCGCACCTTGCGGTCTTCTTTGGCCACCACGATCAGCAAGCCGTCACCCACCTCTTTGCGGCCGATCTTCCAGGCCTCGCCCACACGCTGCGCATAGGAGGCGATGTCTTCAGGCAGCGTGCTCGCCACCACCAACACCACCAGCTGCGAGCCGCGCTCGCGCTCCACCGCTTCGAGCTTGGCGCTGAGCGCCTGCACCTGCGCCGGCGTGAGCGTGCCGGTCTGGTCGACCACCCGGCCCGACAGCGCAGGCACCGGTTGCAGATCTTGCGCATGCAGCGGCGCCACTGCAAAGGCCAGCAGCCAGGCCAGGCAGACCACAAGCCAGCGCATCACAACGCAGCCTGCTTACTTCGCGGCGGGCTTGTCGAAGTTGACCGCAGGCGGCGCGGAAATTTGCGCCTCGTTTTGCACCGTGAAGCTGGGCTTGGGGGCGTAGCCGAACATCTTGCCGGTGAGGTTGGTCGGGAAGCTGCGCGCCAGCACGTTGTATTCGGCCACCGCCTTGATGAAGCGGTTGCGCGCCACGGTGATGCGGTTCTCGGTGCCTTCAAGCTGCACACGCAAGTCTTGAAATCCCTGGTTGGCTTTCAGGTTGGGGTAGTTCTCGGTGACGACGAGCAGGCGGCTCAGCGCCCCGCTCAATTCGCCTTGGGCCTTCTGAAATTTGTCGAAAGCGGCCGGGTCGTTCAGCGTCTCGGGGGTCACCTGAATGCTCGTCGCCTTGGCGCGCGCCTCCACCACCTTCGTCAGCGTCTCTTGTTCGAAGTTGGCCTCGCCCTTG
>JACMKW010000082.1 GCA_014379885.1 Rhizobacter sp. | reverse complement strand
CGGTGTCGGGCTCGTCGAGCGCGGGTGCGCCGCCCAACAGGTGGTGCAGCAAGATGCCCGCGGTGAGCACATCTCGCACGGCCGACTCGCGGGCCTGACGCAAGCGGTTTGGGTCCAGCGGCATCGCGCGGTCGTTGGCATGGTCGGAGCTGGCCGTGGCAGTGAGGCTCGCTCCCAGCGCCATGATGCGCACCGTGCCCTGCTCACTCACCAGCAGCTGGTGCAGTTGCAAATCACCATGCGCCACGCTGGCTTCGTGCGCGAAGGCCAGGCCTTCCAGCGCCTGGATGAGCCAGCCCACCGCCTCATCGGGCGCGAGCTTGGGTTGCGCCGCAAGGCGCTCACCGAGGGTCAGGCCCAGGGCACGGTCAACGGCGACGTAAGGCCAGTGGTCTTGCACGCCCACTTCAACAACGTGGGCGAGATTGGGGTGGTTCAGGCGCGCCGCATGCTTGGCATCGGCCAGCCACAACGACAGCGCAGCGGGCGACGCAGGCTGCACACGCGGCAGGGTGAGCATCAGCTCCTGCTCGGAGCGTGGGTCGAACGCCAACCACACCATCGTGCGCTCGCTCTTGCCCAGCAACTGGCGCAGCTCGAAGCGGCCGAACACCCGGGTGGGGTTCGGCTTGGGATGGGTGTGATCCGTTTCAAGCATGAAGGCGCATCGATGCAGGCACGCGGAAATGAGCGGCGCTGCCTCATTGGAACGTTCTACCGCGTGACGCAATGCGCGGATCAGGCGCGAGAAAACGCCCCAATTCGGTGGCCTCAGTGTGCGCCCGGGCTGCCAAATGTCATGTGATTTCGATCACGGTATTTCGATCACGTGCCCCTGGCCGTTGATGAGGGCGCAGCGCACCGGCTCACCCGGCTGCAAAGCCATCACCGCCTGGCGGTAGCGCTGCATCTGGGCGTGGTATTCGGCCTGCGCTTGCGGCTGCAGCGCGAGCTTGTAGTCAAGCACCCACCACACGCGCTCGCCCTGCGCCTCAATCTGCACCAGGCGGTCAATGCGCAGCAGCTCGCCCGCATCGGCCACCGGCACTTCGTTGCCGGCCCACAGGAGGCCCGGGCCGGCAAAAAACGGCTGGCATGCGGGGTTGCGCCAGATGGTGCCGGCGATGCGGGCCACCTCGTCGGCCACAGCGCCGAACTCAGCCGCCGCGGCAGCAGACAGGTTGGCGATGTCGACCGATGTCGTGGCGTGTACGGTGGCCCATTCCAACGCACGATGAACAGCCTGACCCAGGCGCGACGCTTCGGTGTCGGCGTGGCGCGCAGGCTTGAGCACGGCCGGGTCGCTCGCCCAGGCCGGCAAGGTTCGAAGCACGATCGGGCGGCTGGCCTGCGTAGCGCCGGTTTGGTGGGCCGCGGGCTCCCAGGCCTGCACCAAGCCCTCGACTCTCACCCACCATGAGGGTGTGACGCGGTGCGGCACCGTGCGGCTGAACACCAGCCGCTCTCGGGCGCGTGTCATGGCGACGTACAGACCGTTGAGCTCCTCGCGCTGCCGTGCGGCTTTTTCCTCGTCCATCAAGGCCTGAAGCGATGGCGGGCAGTGGGCCTCGGAGTAGATGAAGGCACAACGCGCGGGCCGATCGGCCTCGACCGGCCAGTCGACCAGCAAGGTGGCCGTGTCGGGGTTGCTGGCTTCGGGTTGAGCGTCCATCACGAAGACGACCTTGGCTTCCAGCCCCTTGGCGCCGTGCACCGTGAGCAACTGCACCGCGTCGGGCTGCACCGGCGCCGATACCTTGATCGCACGGCGCTTGAGCGCGCGCACAAAGTTGTAGGGCGTGGCGTAGCGCGCACCATCGAGCATCAGTGCCTGGCTGAGCAGCGCGTCCACCGCATCCAACGCAGCCAGGCGCCGCTCGGCTGGGACGACTGCGGCCATGCGTTCGCGGTACTGGCCTTCGAAGACGATGCGGTCGAGCAAGTCGTGCGGCGGCAGGCGGTGCGCGGCGTCTTGCCAAGCACGCAGCAGCTTGGCCGCGCGTTGCAATGCAGGCCGGTCGGTGTGATCGGCTTGTGTCAATGCGGCCCACCAGTCGTTGCCCGGTGCGGCGGCCAGGGCGAGCGCGACCAGGTCGTCGTCGCTCGCACCGAACAAGGGGCTGCGCAGCGCGTGGGCCAGAGACAGGCGGTGCGACGGCGAGGCCAGCACATCCAGCACGGCCACCAGGTCGCGCACTTCGGGCGCCTCCATCAACGCAAAGTCTTCGGCAGCGGCAAAAGGCAAGTGCAAGGCCTGCAGGGCCTGCGCTACCAGACGCAGCGAGGCGCGTTTGCGGCACAGCACGAACACTTCGCCGGGCCGTGCCTGGCCGGTGTGCAGCAGCTGGTGAATGGCCTGCGCCACCCAGCTTGCTTCTTGTTCGCGCAGCAGTTCTTCGGGCTCGTGGCGCGGGGTGGTGAGCGTGTCGCGCCATTCCGGGCGCGCGGTGCTTTCGCCCTTGGTCACTTTGGGTGGGCGCAGCACTGCCGGCAGCGTCAACACACCCGCTCCCTCTACGGGCCCCAGCTCGGTGGTGTGGTGGCGGAAGTCGCTGTAATCCCCGGCCTGCGTGGCGCGCTCGAACACCTGGTTGATGGCATCGAGCACCTCGGGGGCGTTGCGCCGCGTGTGGTCGCAAGCCAGCCAGCCACCACCCAGGCCGTGGGTGACGAACTCGCGCGCGGCGGCAAACACGCGTGGCTCGGCACGCCGGAATCGGTAGATGCTTTGTTTGGGGTCACCCACGATAAAAACACCTGGTGGGCGCTGGCCGCTTTGTCCGCCGCCCGCACCGGCATAGGCCGACAACCAACTGTGCAGTGCATGCCATTGCAAGGGGCTGGTGTCTTGAAACTCGTCAATCAGCACGTGGCGAATGCGGGTGTCCAGACGCTCCTGCACCCAGCCCGAGAGCGTGGCGTCGCGCAGAAGCGCAAGCGCGCAGCGCTCCAGGTCGGCCATGTCGGCCAGACCGCGCGAGCGCTTGTAGTTAGCCAGTTCCCGAAGCAGCACACGAGACAAACGCACCAGTTGCAGATGTTCGAGGTGAGCTTCTTGCTGTTTCAGCTGCGCGCTCAGGCCATCCAGCCCGAACTGCACCGAGGCGAGTTGCGGCAGGTCACCGAGCTTGCGTGGGCTGTCCTTGTCGGTGAACAGGGCTTTCCAGACGCCGCGGAACATGGCTTGTGCGTCACTCAGGTCCAGCGCATCGATCAACCCGGCCGCAGCCTTGCGTGCATTCGCGCCGCCCTGCCCCAACCCTTGAGCCAGCTCACGCAGGTTGTGTTGCCAAGGGGCGCTCTGAAGCTCTTGCAAGGGATGGCCGGCAGCGGCGGGCACGCTCGATTCAAGTACGCCGGCTTCATCGGCCAGCTCCAGTTCCACACGCTTTTGCAACGCGGCATCAAACCAGGCGCGCACCTGGTCGCGCCCACGCCGTTGCACCAGCGCAGCGTGGTCAGCGTGCAAAGCCGCATCGGACAAAATGGCAGTGTGGAAGCGGCGGAACACAACAGCGCGGTGGTCGTCGAGCTCTTCCATCAGCGTCATCCCGGGCGCCAGACCCAGCTCCGCCAGCAGGTCGAGGGGCGCGGCGCGCAAGAGCTGGGAAAACCAGGCGTGGAAGGTGCGGATCTCCACATTGCGGCCACCCGCCAGCATGGCCTCATACAAGCCGGCCAGCGCCGGTGCGAGCGTTCTGGCGTGAGCGGGCTCCACACCACGCAGCACCAACTCGCGGGCGCGCTGCTCGTCGCTCACATCGGGCGAAGCGAATTCTCGCAGCCAGTCGTTCAGGCGCTCGCGCATCTCGCCCGCAGCCTTGCGGGTGAAGGTGATGGCCAAGATCTCGTGCGGCTGGGCGCCATCGAGCAAGGCCCGCACGATGCGCGACACCAGCATCCAGGTCTTGCCCGCGCCCGCGCAGGCTTCGACCACCACACTGCGCTGCGGGTCGCAGGCCATGGCATAAAACGCCTCGCGCGAGACCGCATGGCCATCAGCTTGATAAGCGGGCGCGCTCATGCGGCGCTCCAGTGATCGCGTCGGCACAGGCCACGGGCTTCGCAGAAATCGCAGACCTGGCCTTCACCCAGCGCGGGCATGCCTGCGCCGTGACGAATGCGGTCCAGGTCGTGCCCCAGCCCCTGCACCAGAGCCCGTGCGCTGGTTTCCACGTCGGGGTGTTCAATGCTTTCGATCTTGCGGCCCAACGCCAGATAGCTGGCCTGCAGCGGCACCGTCGCCTCAGCTTGCATAAGAGCCACATAGAAGGCGAGTTGTGTATCTTCGAGCGGCTGCTTCACCTTGTCTTTCAAGCTGCCTGGGCTACCGGTCTTGTAGTCGATCAATTCGATGGCGCCGGGGACATGGTCCATGCGATCGATGCGACCGTGCAAACCCATGCCCTTCCACTCGGGCGGACGGGCCTCCCGATCCTGCTCACCTTGCCACCAGGTGGCACCTTGTGCGTCGCGCTCGTGCAACCAGGCGATGTAGCGCGGCGCGAGCTCGACGAACCCTGCCTCGAAGGGCAGGAAGTCGGCATCGTCGAGAGCCTGGGCCTGCTTCTCTTGCTGAGCAACCGCCATCAGATGGGCGCATTCGGCCTCGGGCGGCCCGGGTTGTTCACGCTGCTCGTGGAAGCTCATCAACACCGCGTGCAACCAGGTGCCGTAGTCGCGCTTTTCAATCTCGGCATCCAACTCGTCGGCCTCGCGCAAGCGCAGCAAATGCAAGGCATGAAAGCGATACGGGCAGGCGCGCAAGGCTTCGCATGCGCTGGCCGAAAGACTCGCCGGCAACAACGCGGCGGCATGCGGCGCCGGCATGCTCATCGGCGCTGCAACGATCGGATGAGGCAAGCGCGAGTCGACCCACGGCGTGAGGGCGCGCCCCACACGCCGCAAGCGCAAGGCCAGTCGCTCGACCAAGGCACTCAGCGCGAGCGGCTGCCCACCCTCGGTGCGCCGATGGAACAAGCTGACGGGTGCGGCACTCATCGCATGCGCAAAGGCCAGCGCCTCGGCCTCACGCCTTTGTGACGCCGTAGGCACACCCAGCGCCTGTGCCTGGGCGTCACTCAGCAGTGGCTGCGGTGTGGTGCTCGCACCGAGGTGCTGGTTGTCTGCGCCAGGAAACACCACCGCCGCGAACGGCCGCAACATCACGCGCGCCAGCGGTGTGATCACCACGCTGGCCGGTTCCAGCGGCGGTGTGGGAATGAAGGACGCATCTTCCAACGCACCATCCACCCAGGCCGTGAAGTCGTCCAGGGTCATCAAGGTTTGCGCGGCCTGACCCATCCATGACGAAGGCTCGATGAGATGCAGCACCTGTTCGCCGGCTTCGTCGGCCACCAGCAAGTCCCACACGCCGCAGCCTCGCAGCGCCGATTGAAGGGCCCGCAGCCACAGAGACAGCGACTGACGGCGCTCCACGGTCAGCGTGCGCAGCACCTCCATCGCGTTGGCAAACAGGGCCGCTGCGGCCGGGCCCAGCTTGTGGGTGTTGATGGCCGCTGTGCGGCTCCAGGCTTCGCGACGGCAGGTGGCCTCGAGTTCTACACATGCAGCATTGGCTTGTGGCCAGGCCCCGGCCTTGAGCCAGTCCAGCAAGAGATCGGTGCTGGCCGCGGGGCTCGCCGCCAGCAAAAGGCCCATCACTTGAGCCGCAGCGCGTGTGGTGGAAAGCTTCCAGCCGGTTTCATCGAGCAGGCTCACATGCTGGCGTTCCAGCAAGGCGCGCACGCGGCGAACCAGCAAACGATCTTGCGCCACCAAGACCACGGGCGTCGCGCCATGCTGAAGGTGGGTCAACACCTGTGCGGCCGCGCACTCGGCTTCGTGCTCGAAGCCATCACAGACCGCGAGTGAGAGCTGGCCTGCGAACGACGCCTGCGCAGCTTCATCACAATCGATCAGCAGGCTGGGTGCCGACGACAGCAGCCGCTGCGTCAACGGGTCTTCACCACCGGCTTGCACGGCGATCCACGCCGCAGGCGCATGCGAGAACAGAACATCGGTGGCACGCGCCGGGGCAAGCGCGGCCCACTCCAGCGCAAGCCGCGCCAACGCGCGCTCGGTAGCCCCCGGCCCGGTCGAAGATGCCAACAATTCGCGGCCCTGGCGCCAGTGCTCGGCTCGCGAGCCCGGCTCAACCGCTGCGGAGGCCTTCACCAGGGCATGCGCTGTCGCCACCAGCGCAGCCACGGCCTCGTCGAACGCGAGCGGGTCTTTGCGTACCCACGACTGCGAGCGCAGCATGCGCGCTGCGTTCAGCCGATCGGTGTTGACGTCAAGCGTGAGCTGCCCATCGTCGGCCCGGGGAGATGGCGCAAGCGACGCCGAAAGCGTGTGCGTGGTTTCCACCCTTGGCTGCCACCCGCCGCGTTGCACCCACGCCCGACGCGCCGGCAGCAGGTGCTGCGCAAACGGCACCAGCACCACGGCGGACCTCAGATCCACACCTTGCGATTGCGCCCAGGTCGCTGCGCGGGTGGCGATATCCGCCCAGTCAAGCGGGTTTTCAAGAGTCAAACGGGCTATCGACGCCATAGAGAGCTTGAGGGTGATGCAGGGCGCGCCACAGAGGGCTTTGTGTCAGAATCATTCCGCCTTGCCGCTCGCAACGAGTGGCGAAAGAGAGGACAAGACAATGAGCAGTGAATTGATCAAACACACCACCGATGCGTCGTTCGACACCGATGTGCTTAAAGCGACCAAGCCCGTGCTGGTCGACTACTGGGCTGAATGGTGCGGCCCCTGCAAGATGATTGCGCCCATTCTGGACGAAGTGTCCAAGGATTACAGCGATCGCCTGCAAATCGCCAAGATGAATGTCGACGAAAACCGCGACGTGCCTGCCAAGTTCGGTATTCGCGGCATCCCCACCCTGATGCTGTTCAAGGATGGCCAGTTGGCCGCCACCAAGGTGGGCGCCTTGTCAAAAGCCCAGTTGACGGCCTTCCTCGACGGTCATCTATAATCAGCTCCAATCGCGGTGGCCCTGGCCACGGGCTCATGAGGCCCTCCAGACGCCACCGCCCGAAGATTTAGCCACCAACGCCCGCCTGAGGCGCGTCGGTTCGGCCCCCTCCCCCAGCGTTTCGTTTCACTGCTCGCAGCGCGCGTTTCCACCTCAACGGCAGGTGGCTTCAACCGCATACCGGCCTGGCTGAATTCAGTCGGCTTGGCACTCACCCAGGGTCATCGCCCATGCATCTCTCCGAACTGAAAGCCCTCCACGTCTCCGCCCTCATCACGATGGGCGAAGAGCTGGAGATCGAGAACGTCTCGCGCATGCGCAAGCAAGAGCTGATGTTCGCGATCATGAAAAAGCGCGCCAAGGGAGGCGAGCAGGTGTTCGGCGACGGTGTGCTCGAAGTGCTGCCCGACGGCTTCGGCTTCTTGCGCGCGCCCGACGCGAGCT